>DASXSZ010000181.1:0-2066 GCA_036505735.1 Solirubrobacterales bacterium | reverse complement strand
GATGGCCGACGAGGAGCGCAACTACGAGGGCGGAGCCGAGTTCGTCCTCACCCACGAGCCTCCCGACAAGCCGGACCCGAACGTCACATTCCTCACCTGTGACATCGCGGAAGCCGTCGCCACGGCGCTAAACGCCGCGGGCGGTAAGAACCTGGAGATCCTCGGCGCCGACCTGGCCAGCCAGTGCCTGCAGCGCGGGCTCGTCGACGAGATCCTGGTCTATGTCCTACCGGTGCTCTTGGGCGACGGGGTCCGCTTTTCGACCCCGACCCTCCGCAGGATTGACCTCGAACCATTCAGCAACACCCAGTCGGGCGCCGTCACCATGCTCCGCTTCCGCGTGCCTCGCGCCTAGAGCGTGCTCTAACTCGGCCGTCCCGAAGCCCTCGGGATCGAGCAGGCCGAAGATCGGCGCACCCTCCCGCTCGAATCGCTTGAACCCTTCTCTGAGCGCGGTCAGGTTCTTGTCCGACATCGCTGGCTCAGCATCGCGCGGAAAACCGCTTCCCATGCAAAGCGCCGGTTTCGTCCTCCGCCGGAGCAGGCAGATGCCTAGCCCAGCCCAGCGCTCTCGGCGGCCGCGATGATCTCGCTGATTTCAGGGAACGAACACCCGAGGATGTCCGTCTGCATTTATGAGATGCAAACCATCGTGGGCGAAGTGGACGGTCACATCCCGCAGGTGTCGACATGGAACCCCGCTGCAGAATCCGCCGATGATCGCAGCGGCAAGGCCGCGCTCATCACGACTGCCGCTCCAGAGTCGAGGCCGGCATCAAGGCCGGGGAGGCCGGCCTGCTGCGCGGGTAGTCAGCCGAGGAACCGCTCGAGCGAGGCGGTCAGCTCCTCGGACGCCTCCTCCGGGATGAAGTGGCCGCCCGGCAACGGACCGCCCTCGAGGCGGTCGGCCCAGCGGCTCCAGACCTCGAGGGAGTCGGACAGCGCCCCCTCCTCGGAGCCCCAGTGGACCAGCACCGGGCAGGTGATCTTTCGGCCCGCTTCGCGGTCCTCGGCGTCCATCGGCGGGTCGAGGTGGAAGGAGGCGCGGTAGTCGGCGCAAATCCCAGGGATCGTCTCCGGGGTGAAGCCGCGCAGGTAGTGCTCCACCGCCTCCGGCGAGATCGCATCCGACGAGGCCGGCCATGCCTCGAGGATGCTCCTCAGCACGAACTCGGCGCTCGCGGCGATCACCCGCTCGGCGAAGGGCGGCGGTTGGGCGAGGAAGAACCACGGCCAGTACTCGACCGCAGCCCCCTTCGCCATCCGCTCGAACTGATCGACGGTGGGGACGATGTTGAGGACCCCGAGGCGCTCGACAGCCTCGGGATGATCGAGCGCCATCCGGTACGCGACGCGCCCGCCCCGGTCGTGGCCGACGACGGAGAAGCGCTCATGCCCGAGCTTCCCCATCAGCTCGACGAGCTCGGCGCCGCGCTCACGGTTGCTGTAGCCCTCTCCGAGGGGGCCGCCCGGCTCGGAGCGGCTCTCGCCATACCCCTTCAGGTCGCAGACCACGACGGTGTTGCCCTCGGCGAGCGGCGGGGCGACCAGGTGCCAGCAGTAATGCGTCTCCGGGAAGCCGTGAAGGAGCAGTACCGGCGAGCCCGCCCCCGCGACGCCCGGCCCGTAGCGGGTCGGGCCGACCTCGATAGTCGTGTACTCGAATCCCTCGATGCCCATGGGGATGTGTCTCTCCGCGTCGGCCGCGGTTACGCCTCGGCCAACTGCCGCCCTAGAGCCGCCTACGCCGGCGCGGCGGCCGGCTGGCCGTCCTCGTCGCACGGCGGAGCCACATCTCTGTGCTCGGCCTCGACGATCACCAGCTGTCGCTCCATCTCGTCGGGCTTGATGCTGCCGCTGCGGTTCTCGTAGGGGTGGTCGAGGAACCAGACCAACAGCAGGCCAGAGACGACCAACGCCGCGATCGCTGCGATCAGGCTCCCCTGCACGATGAAGCCCTCCCGCCGGTCGGCGAAGAACATGGCGAACCCGACCGTCACGACGGGATGGCGCGGTTGGCCTCGCTGAGCCGAGTGCGCCGGGCGTCGGTCCGCGTGTCCTGCTGG
>DASXSZ010000180.1:0-5961 GCA_036505735.1 Solirubrobacterales bacterium | reverse complement strand
CACCCGACCGCGCATCTCGACGGCCTGTCCGAGCCCGAGCCCCTGGACCAGCGCCCTGGTCGCTCCAGCCTCCGGCCCGTCTCCGAGGATCGCGCACCGGAGCTCGGGAACTTGCCCACGCGCAACGGCGATCGCAGGGGGGATCGCCGGAACCCGCTTCTCGGGGATGTGTCGCCCTGCCGCGACGACCAGGGGCGGTTCGCCCGGCTCCAACGACGGCTGCATCTGGGATGAGTCGCCGTCTCCTGCGTATGCGCCGGTCAGGCGTTCGACTTGAGCGACCGGACGCCGATCTCGGAGGCGCTGCTCGACGAGCCGCGAGAAGGTAAAGCTCTGGTCGGGCAGGCGGATGCAAAGACCCTGGATGGCGGCACCGATCCGCCCGCCGATGGGGCCGAGGTAGGACCGCCAGTACTCGAGCGTCCAGGCCTCCCACCAGTCGACGACCAGGCGCGTCCTGGCGCGAGTCAATCTGAGGGCCAGCGCGGCCCCCAAAAGCGAGAAGAAGGGAAAGGACGCGCTGTGGACCGCGTCGTAGCTACGACCGTGGCGCAGCATGTGAAGGAAGACCCCAAAGCCAAAGCGAAGCGGCGGCCAGATCCTCCGGCGCCCCGTCCTGGTGTAGAGGCCACCCCCCGGCGCCACGGCGATGGTCGCAAAAGAGGTCCGGGGACCCTCCGCCCCCCACTGCTTGCGGGTGATGTAG
Organism: Solirubrobacterales bacterium; assembly: GCA_036505735.1. Lineage (GTDB taxonomy): Bacteria > Actinomycetota > Thermoleophilia > Solirubrobacterales > 70-9 > DASUPK01. Next base: position 5,255 of record DASXSZ010000180.1, on the reverse strand, counting down.
GTGACGGAGTGGCGGTCGTCCAGCCGCTCGGCGAGGCTCCGGTACCAGCGCTCAGCTCCCCCGACCGTGTTGGGGAACAGGCAGTCGTAGACGATCGCGATCTTCATCGCCCACGACCGTACCTGGGTGGTTCAGGCGCCCTCGTGGCTGTAGCGGGTCACCTTGCCCGCCAGCTGGTCCTGGAGCGCCGCGACGTCGGCGTCGACCATCAGCTCGATCAGCTCCCTGAAGCGCACCTTGGGCTCCCAGCCGAGCTTCTCGCGGGCCATCGACGCGTCGCCGAGCAGGACGTCGACCTCCGAGGGCCGGTAGTACTTCGGGTCGATCTCGAGATGCTCGTCGGGGTCCAGGCCCTGCCGGCCGAAGGCGATCTCGACGGCCTCGCGGACCGAGTGAGTCTCGCCGGTTGCGATCACGAAGTCCTCGGGCTGATCGGCTTGAAGCATCAGCCACATCGCCTCGACGAAATCCGGGGCGTAGCCCCAGTCGCGCTGGGCGTCGAGGTTGCCCAGGTAGAGCTTCTCCTGCATTCCGGCGGCGATCCGTGCCACTGCCCGGGTGATCTTCCGGGTGACGAAAGTCTCGCCGCGGCGAGGCGACTCGTGGTTGAAGAGGATCCCATTGACGGCGAACATGTCGTAGGCCTCGCGGTAGTTGACCGTCGCCCAGTAGGCGGCGACCTTGGCCACTCCGTAAGGACTGCGCGGGTGGAAGGGGGTGGCCTCGGACTGCGGCGGAGGCGCGACTCCGAACATCTCCGACGAGGAGGCCTGGTAGAAGCGCGGGCGCACCCCCGCCTCGCGGATCGCCTCGAGCAGCCGCACCGTGCCGGAGGCCGTCACGTCGAACGTGTACTCGGGAATGTCGAATGAGACCCGGACGTGGCTCTGGGCGCCCAGGTGGTAGATCTCGTCCGGCTGGAGCTCGTAGAGCAGCTTGACCAGCGCGACCGAATCGGAGAGGTCGCCGTAGTGGGTGAACAACCTGACGCCGGACTCGTGGGGGTCCTGGTAGAGGTGGTCGATCCGGTCGGTGTTGAAGCTCGACGAGCGGCGGACGATGCCGTGCACCTCGTAGCCCTTCTCGAGGAGGAGCTCGGCGAGGTATGAGCCGTCCTGGCCGGAGATCCCCGTGATCAGGGCGCGCTTCGTCGTCCCCTCGACGCGGGGAAGATAGGGATGGGCATCGTTCGGGTCCGCCACTGGGGCGCCAATATAGGCCGTCGGCGGAACGCCTACTCTCCCCCGCCGGATGGCGATGCTCTCGGTCATCACCCCCGCCCGCAACATGGCGCAGTTCCTGCCGGACACGCTCGACAGCGTGGCCGCACTCTCCACGCCGCACGAGCACATCGTCGTCGACGGCGCGTCCGACGACGGGACCGTTGAGCTGCTCGAGGGACGCGAGGACCCCCACCTGATCTGGATCTCGGAACCCGACAGGGGGCAGACCAACGCGGTCAACAAGGGACTTGGCCTCGCCCGGGGCGACCTGCTCGCCTGGGTGAACGCCGACGACGTCTACATCCCCGAGGCCGTCGACCGCGCCCTGGAGCACCTGGATCGTCATCCCGAGGTCGGGGCGGTCTTCGGGGCCGTCAACTACATCGACGAGACCGGTGAGGTCTTCCGCACGCTGGTGCCGCCGAGGTTCAGCTGGCGGCGATACCTCTACTTCGGCGCCTTCGTCACCACGCCGACCATCATCTGGCGCCGCGAGCTCATGGAGCAGGCGCCCTCCCTGAACGAGGCCTACGTCGACGCCGCCGATTACGACTTCTTCCTCCGCCTGCTGCGCGGAGCGCGCGTCGATCGGATCAGCGAGTCGCTGCTCAACTTCCGCTACCACCCGACCAGCAAGACCACCCAGAACGTCTGGGTCCAGCTCAACGAGGCCAAGCAGATCCGGCTCCGCTGGGCCCGCAACCCCCTGCAACGGGGCATCATGCGCTCCTGGGAGGCATCGAGGCGCGCGATCCTGCCGCGGATCTCCTCCTGGCCGCACCCCGAGCCGCGGGGCGTGGTGAAGCTGCTCCGGCGGATCGGCGCGCGTGGCTGACGCCCCGGGGGGCCCAGGGTCCGGGCCGGTCTTCAAGGGCCCGACGCTCCGCCTCCGCCTGGCGGTCGCCATGGCGAGAGCGATCGAGTGGGTGCTCCGCCGTCACCGGCTGGCCCGCGTGCTCTATGCCGCAGCCGATGCGAACGCCCGGGTGACTGCGTTCGCGCTTCGTGGCGAGGGGCGCGAATGTCCCTGTTGCGGAGGCCACTTTCGGCGAATGTCTCGGCGCCGGCTGGCGGGCTGGGGCGGCATCTGCCCCCGCTGCCGCTCGCACCCGCGCCACCGGGCGATTGCGCTGCTGCTCGCCCAAGGCGACCTGCGAGGCCACCGCCTGCTCCACTTCGCTCCCGAGCCGCTCTTCGACCCCGTTTTCGAGCACCTGCCCGAGCTCGAGCGCGTCACGGCCGACCTCTACGCCCCCGCCGACCTGCGGCTCGACATCACCCGGATGGAGCTGCCCGACGACTCGTTCGACCTGATCCTCTGCAGCCACGTCCTCGAGCACGTCCCCGACGACCGGACGGCGATGGCCGAGCTGCGCCGCGTCCTCGCCGACGGTGGCCTAACCCTCGTCCTGACGCCATACCGGCCTGACGTTCCCACCTACGAGGACCCGTCGATCAGGTCGCCCCTCGACCGCATGGTCGCCTTCGGCCAGCAGGACCACGTCCGCATCTACGGCTCGGACCTCGCGGACCGGCTGCGCGAGGCAGGGTTCGAGGTCGAGGACCGCACGGCGGCGGACCTGTTTGACGCGACGACCCTCGAGCGCTGCGAGCTCGACCCCGCGGAGCACCTCTTCCTCTGCCGCGCCTAGCGACTCGCGGTGCCCGAGCGGCGGAAGAGCACGTTGCGATAGAGCGCCTTCTCCACTCGCGCCGGGATCGGACGCCAGGCCCAGAAGGTGCGGTAGGCGAGCCGCTGCAGCGGCCCGAGGTAGGACTGCGCCGCGAACTCCTGCCGGCGCGCGAAGAGCTCGGCGTGCTTCGCCCGTATCTGCCGGTAGACCTGGCGGTAGCGGCGGCGGTGCTCCTCCTCTCCCGAGCGCTCGTGCTTGCGGTATTCGTGGGTGACCTGCGGGATCTGGAGGCCGCGCCAGCCCTTCTCAAGCGCGCTCAGGCAGAAGTCCCAGTCCTCGTAGCCGTCGATTGCCGGATCGAAGCCGCCGGCGTCCTCCCAGCACCTTCGCCTCACCAGCCCGAGCTGGGCGCCGGCGATCGAGCGGTGCAGCAGGATGTAGGGGTCGAAGTCCGGGAAGCGGAGCACACCCGACCAGGCCCCGATCAGCTTCATCAGGCCGTAGCAGTAGCCGACGTCGTCATGGCTCTCCAGCGGCGGGCGCAGGGTGTCGAGAGCGTCCAGGGTGAGCCGATCGTCGGCGTCGACCATCAGCAGCAGGTCATCGGAGGAGCGCTCGAAGCCCGCGTTGCGGGCGGCCGCGGGCCCCGAGTTCGGCTGGCGGATCAGCTCGACCTCCTTCGGCAGCGCCTCGAGCGCTCGCTCTGTCTCCTCGTCGGTCGATCCATCGTCGACCACGATCACCTTCGGAGGGCCCCCATGCTGGTGGATTGCGCGATCGACCGACTCGAGCACGAAGTTGCCGTGGTTGAAGCACGGGATGACCACGGTGATGTCGTCGTGGCGGGGCATCGTCCGGCCGCAGGGTAGTGCGACTAGGATCGCGCCCGATGGCGAAGGCGGAGCACCCCGCGCGGAGCGGACCCCACACGGTCTCGAGGTCGCGATCCGAGCTGATCCGCTGGATGGGCCTCCAGGACGCGAACTCGGCCGGCTTCGTCCACGGCGGCGTGGTGATGAGGATGTGCGACGAGGCGGCGGGCATCGCCGCGATCCGCCACTGCGGCAGCCGCGTCGTGACCGCCGGGGTCGACCGGATGACCTTCCTTCACCCTGTCCATGTGGGCGAGCTGCTCCGCTGCGTCGCCAGCGTCAACGCCGTCTGGAGGACCTCGATGGAGGTGGGCGTCAAGGTGGAGGCCGAGAACGCGGTCACGGGCGAGGTCCACGCCACCAGCACCGCATACCTGACCATGGTCGCCGTCAACGAGCAGGGAAAGCCGATGCCCGTTCCCCCGCTTACGATCGAGGGCCCGATCGAGGAGCGCCGCCAGCGCGAGGCCGAGACGCGCCGGCGAAACCGGTTGGCCGAGCGCGAGGAGATCCTCGAGGCCCGCGAGGCGGCGGGTGGGGAGGCGCGCTGAGCCAGCCCACTTCCTTCCCTGCGCTCCTATCCTTCAGCCTGCCCGAGGGCCCTGAGAGATGGCGGTAACCGCATCACAGAGGACGGTGGACCAGCGCACGGCGAGCGCCGATGGCGTGCGCACGACCGTGGTGCTGCCCGCCTACAACGAGGGCGCGGCGCTGCCGCACGTGCTGACGGAGCTGGGTCGGTATCTCGACCACACCTACGAGGTGCTGGTGGTGGACGACGGCTCCACCGACGACACCGCCGACGTGGCGGAGCGCTATCCAGTTCGGCTCGTCCAGCATGCCTCGAACCGTGGCAAGGGAGTGGCTATCCGCACCGGAATCGAGGAGGCGCAGGGCGAGAACGTGGTGATCATGGACGCGGACGCGACCTACCCGGTCCCGGCCATCAAGGAGCTGGTCGACCTGCTCGACGAGAACGACCTCGTGCGGGGAATCCGGGAGTCGGACGAGGAGAGCATGCCCGTCGTCAACCGCTTCGGGAATTGGCTCTTCAACAAGCTGCTCGCGATCAGCCACGGCCTCGAGGGAACGGACCACCTCACCGGCCTCTACGCCATCCGCCGCTCGGAGGCCGTCCGGCTCGGCACCGAGGCCCGCGGGTTCGACATCGAGACCGAGATCGGGATCAAGGCGAAGGCCCGCGGCCTGCGCGAGGCGGAGATCCCGATCTCGTACCTCCCCAGGGTCGGGGAGAAGAAGCTCAGCCCCTGGAAGGACGGGCTGCGCATCCTCGGCCGGGTGATCGTCCTGCTGCTGATCTACAACCCGACGCTCACCTTCATCGTCCCGGGGCTGATCCTGATGGCGATCTCGGTGACCGGGGCGATCCTGCTGTCGAACGGCCCCGTCCACACCTCCTACCTGGGGCTGAACATCCACGGCTTCATCGTGGCCGCGCTCGGCCTGCTAGCCGCCTTCCAGCTCGTGATCTTCGGGGTCGCCGCCGCCCTCTACGGGGTCGAGGC
>DASXSZ010000179.1:0-5102 GCA_036505735.1 Solirubrobacterales bacterium | reverse complement strand
TTCGATGGTCCGCCGCCTCCAGGACAAGCTGATCCACTGGAAGGCGCGACAATAGGGCCATGAGCGAGCTCAACGGAGACCGCTCGGCCTGGCTGCGCTGCTACCGCTGCTGGGCGAGGGACCTCGAGGTGCAGATGCACTACGACGCGATCCTCCGCATCGACCCCGAGAGCGGCGAGCCATCGGAGCGCCTGGACGAGGTCCAGGAGGCCGTCGTGCAGTGCCTGCGCTGCCTACACGACCAGCCGCACCTGACGATCCAGGACGACAGGGTCGTCCCGGTCGAGGACCGCTGGGAGCGGATGGTCGCCGGCACCCCCTGGGTCGCCTCCTGCACGGTGACCGTCGACCAGGATCAGGTCGAGACCTGCTCCGGCCCCGAGGCGGCCGAGTCGCTCACCTATGGAGCCTTCGGCGAGGCCGGAACCCGCGAGTTCTTCACCCACGTGCGCTTCCACAAGCACGACGAGGAGCGGATCATCGTCCACCTGCTGGTGGAGCTCTACGCCCGCTCGTCCGAGGAGGCGACCGAGGTCCTCGAGGAGGCCTCCCGCGGCGTCCTCGAGATCACCTCGCTTGCCGAGGAGTCACGGCCCCCCGCGCACGCGCCCGACGAGGCGCATTAGGGCGGTCTTACTTCGCGGGCTCGTCCGGGCCCGGAGCGCCCGGGTCCTTGATCGCCTCGCCGGCCGCCTTCGCCTTGTCCTTGAGGCTGCCCTTCCCGGCGGCGATGTCCTTGAGCTCTTCGGCGTCCTCCTTGAGGGAGTCGGTGCCGCCGCGCTTGTCAATCACCTTCTTGGCCTGATCGGCCAGTCGCCTGAAGTTGACCATCACTCCTCCTATCCCGGGTTCTTACGCGGGACGAGAACTGCCCGCTTGAACTCAGCGACCAGGGTGCCGTCCTGGTTGTACGCCCGAGTATGCACTTTCACCACGCCCCGATCCGGCTTCGACTCGGACGGACGTACCTCGAGCACCTCCGACTCGACGAAGAGCGTGTCGCCGTGGAACACCGGGTTGGGATGGCTGAGGTCGTCTGTGGCCAGGTTCGCGATCGCCTTGCCGGAGACGTCGTTCACCGTCATCCCGAAGACCAGCGAATAGACATATGGGCCGGCGACGACGTTCTTGCCCTGCTGCGAGTTCGCCGCGTACACGTCATTGACGTGCAGCGGGTGGTGATTCATCGTCAGCAGGCAGAAGAGGTGATCCTCAGCCTCGGTGATCGTCTTGGCGGGCCAGTGCTTGTAGACGGCCCCGACCTCGAACTCCTCCAGGTAGCGCCCGTACTCGTGCGCTCCCGAGGCCTCGCGCTCGGCCTGGTCCGTGGTCAGCTGGTGGTTCTCGTCGCTCATCGTTTGAGTCGGTCTCCTTGAGTCGTTGTGCCTCCTCCCAGGTGCGGCGCGGGATGGTATCCGGACGCGCCCGATCAGGAGACGATCGCGGCCTCCATCCCCTCGAATCTGGCGATGTCGGCCAGCTCGGCCTGGATCGCTGGGCCGAGCCGCTCCCGCTCCGCCTTCGGCAGGTTGAGGGAGATCTCGATGCGGCCTCCTTTGCGCGATGAGCGCCAGCCTCCGACGACGACTCCGTCCTCGACGATCACCGGCCTGATCCACCCCCCTCCCCCCTCCTTGACGTGCAGCGCATGCTCGCCGGTGACCGAGAACTCGCGGTCCTTCCAGCCGAGCAGGTAGGTGTCGAAGTTGCCAAGCATCCGCACCTGGCCCGTCCGGGGCAGCCGCGTCAGGCCGCCGCGCGGTGCCAGCATCGTTTCATCGCCGGCGCGGACCTCCTCGATCTCCCTTGAGATGGACTCCAGGCCAGCACGTACGTCGCGCAGCGGCAAGCTGGACCAGTACGCGAAGTCACGGTCGGTCGTGGGAGCGAAGGCCCTCACGTAGCGCCGGGCGAGCTCCGCGAGGGCCCGATCGCGATCGAAAGGGGGCAGCCCGCCGAGCCAGTCCTCGCGCCGCACCAGGCAGGTCGTCCTGCCGCGGTCCGGGCCGAGGCAGGCGATCCCCGAGGTGACCGCGAGGCCGATGATGTGGAGCCGCGTGTTCGGGTTGAGCTCGATGCCAGCCTCGACCACGCGCTCGGCCGCCTCGGGGCGAGTCAGCGGCCCATCGTCCTCGAGCGCCTTCGCGATCACGCGCAGCGCCTTGTCCTCCTGGCCGGCGGGCATACCCAGCTGCGAAAGCCGGCGTCGCGACCACCTCTCGATGCCGGGCTCGAAGAGGGGCAACCACCAGCCGGCGTCGTCGGTGGGGATCAGGTGGATCGTCGTCCGCATCACCCAGGTCCGCAGCAGGGAGCGCTCCTCGGTCCGGGCGCGGGTGACGTCCGCAGCCGTCAGCCTCTTGCTGCGCGACCGGAAGGTCAGCGGGCCGGCGTAGACGTCCTGTGCCTGCGCCCCGGCGATCGCGCGGGCGATCTCGGCGGGATCGCGCGCGGACGTCGGCCGATGAAGGAGCTGCGTGGCGGCGCGGAGTCTCGCCAGCCCGGCCAGATCGACCCCGCTGGACGGCACCCTGCTAGTGGACCTTCTTGGTCCGGACGCGTTCCTCGTGGCGCTGGACCACCTGCGCGACCAGCTTCTGGATGTTCGTGTCCCCGCGCGCTCGGATGTGCCCGTTCTCGACGGCAGCGATGTAGTCCCGGACGTGTCCCTCCCTCGCCAGCTCGTTGAAGTCCGAGCGCGGGATCGCCACGGTCACCCGCGCGTCCTCGGTGGACGCCGACTTCGTGATCTTGGGGCCCGGCACCTCCACCCGGAACATCTGGACGTCACCCCTGCCCCGCAGCTCGAGCTCGAAGACAAGCTTGAGCTGCGCCAGCGCCGGCACCTCGGCCTGGAAGCGCTCGATCGCGGTGGCGATCAGTTCCTGGGTGGAGGGCATGTCACCAAGGTATTGGCTTGCGGTCGCGGAAGAAGCCTCCGGTCGGCCCGTCATCGTCCAGCGTCGCCAGCCAGACGGCGGTGTCCGCTCCTTCGGCGACCGAGCGGGGCGCGGCGGACCCGCCCATGTCGGTGCGCACCCAGCCGGGACACATCGTGTTCACCTTGATGCCGCGTTCGTCCGACGCGAGCGTTCGGGTCAGGGCGTTTAGGGCGGCCTTGGAGACGCGGTAGGCGGCGCGCCCTCCGTTCATGTCCGAGAGCTGGCCGGCACCGCTCGAGACGTTGACGATCCGCGGCGCGTCGCTGGCCCGCATCAGCGGCAGAAGCGCCTCGATCAAACGCCACGGCCCGAAGGTGTTGACCTCGAGGACCTCATGAGCCCGGTCGAGGTCATAGTCGGCGGCACCGATCGGATCCCCATAGATGCCGGCGTTGTTGACCAGGGCATCGAGGCGGCTCGCCTCGGACTCGATGCGCTCACGCGCGGCGTCGACAGTGGCCTGGTCGGTGACGTCGAGCCGGAGCGGCTCGATCCCATCGCCCGTGGCGACGTCGTCCGGGTTACGCGCTCCGGCGAACACCAGAAAGCCGTGGTCGGCGGCGAGCTCGCGTGCGATCTCCGCGCCAATCCCCCGGCTCGCGCCGCTGACCAGCGCAACCCGTCGATCCTCGGCCACGTCTCGAGTCTACGCGGCGCTAGATCTTGTGCCGCTCGAGCAGCTTCTTGCCGATGACCCTCTTCTGGATCTCGGAGGTGCCCTCTCCGATCACAAGCAGCGGAGCGTCGCGGTAGATGCGCTCCACCTCGTACTCCTTCGAATAGCCGTAGCCGCCGTGGATCCGCAGCGCCTCCTCGGCGTTCGACAGGGCCGCCTCCGACGCGAACAGCTTCGCCATCCCGGCCTCGAGATCGGACCGCTGTCCCGCGTCCTTCATCCGCGCCGCCTTCAGCGTCAGCAGGCGAGCCGCCTCGACCCTGGTGCCCATCTCGGCGAGCTTGAAGGTGATCGCCTGGTGCTGGGCAATCGGCTTGCCGAAGGCCTTTCGCTCCTGGCTGTAGCGGAGCCCTAGCTCGAGCGCGCGCTGGGCGACGCCCACCCCCCGGGCGGCCACGTTGACGCGACCTACCTCGAGAGCGTCCATCACCTGGCGGAAGCCCTCTCCCAAGCCATCCGGGCCACCGAGGATCCGGTCCTCGCCGGCCTTGAAGCCATCGAAGACGAGCTCGGTCGACTCGACGCCCTTGTAGCCCATCTTCTTGATCTTCGGCGGAATCGTCAGCCCCGGCACCTGGTCGGCGCCCGGCTCCTTCTCGCAGATGAAGCAGGTCATGCCCTTGTAGGGCGGGTCGGCCTTCGGGTCGGTCTTCACGAGCACGAAGACGACGCCGGAACGCAGCCCGTTGGTTACCCACATCTTCTGCCCGTTGATCTCCCAGTTGCCGTCGTCGCCCTTGGTAGCGGTCGACTTGATCGCCTGGACGTCGGACCCGACCTCCGGCTCCGACAGCGAGTAGGCGGCCCGGATCTCCCCGGTCACCATCTTGGGTAGGAAGTACTGCTTTTGCTCGTCGGTGCCGTACTTCATCAGCAGGTAGGAGCCCATGAAGTGGGTGTTGACCACCCCTGAGATCGAGATCCAGCCGCGGGAGAGCTCCTCGACGATCATCGCGTAGGTCGTCAGGTCGAGCCCCATGCCGCCGTATTCCTCGGGTATCGTCACGCCGAAGAGGCCGAGCTCCTTCATCTGCTCGACGATCGCCTCGGGGAACTTGTCCTCGTGGTCGAATTCCTCGGCGTTGGGGATGATCTCGTTGTCGGCGAAGCTCCGGACCATCTCGACGATGGCCTTCTGCTCGTCGGTCATCTCCTGGTAGGTCGTCTGCTGCTGCTCGGTGGCTACGGCCATGGCTCCTCTGAGGTCGGGTTTGCGCCGCCAAGGATAGGGCGACGATCCGGCCCGGCGCGTTACCCCGCGCCGAGGTGGTCGCCTGGCTTCGAAGGCGGCCGGGCTCGATCCCGGCCGCCACTAAGCCGGCTGACTACTCCTCGGCGAGGATGCCGTAGAGCTTGCGGCGGGTCTCCTTGAGGATCTCCGCGGCCTTCGCCATCTGCTCATCGTCGTCGCCGCGCGCAACCTGCTTGGCGGCGCCGATGGTCCGGAAGAGCTCGCTGCGGACCGCGAAGCGGGGCGAATCCTC
>DASXSZ010000178.1:0-8006 GCA_036505735.1 Solirubrobacterales bacterium | reverse complement strand
AGCGGACGCCTGACTCTACCTCCTCCTCCGAGAACTTGACACAAACGTCAAGAAGCCGGGGACCAAGGATCCCTAGCTTTACGTGCGGGCGGCCTGGGAGAAAGAAATCCATCGGCACGTCGAGGGTTGAGGCCAGAAGGGGAACCATAACCTCCACGAGTATCAGCAGGTCGCATGAGGTGTGCAGAGTTTCGCGCACTCACACGGGGCGAGTTCGACCTCTCCTACGCCACCTCGTTCGGCGACGGTTTCGGGCGACCAGCGCGTGAGCGCGAGCGGCGGGATGCCGATCTTCGGCAACGACAGCCTGGCGCTCGGCCTGGGCGCCAGCCGCGGCGAATCCGCCGCTGGGGTGGACGTGAACCTCGACCATCAGCTGCGGTTCTGAGGAATTCCGCTGGACCGTCAGCGCCGGAGGGCGTGGCGTGGCTCTCTGCGCGGCCGGTCAAGTGATGCCGAGAAGGTTCGTGGCATTTCCCCATAGGACCTTGGCGAGGCGCTCGCGCCCGATCGGAAGCGCCATCGCCGAGCCGACGATGTCGGCGGCATGGTCGAGATGCGGGAAGTCGCTGCCGAACATCACCCGGTCCGGCCCGAGGTATTCGAGCGTTTCGGCCAGCATCGGCTCGTCGGGCTCGAAGCCGATCGCGCACTGGCGGCGGAAGTAGTCCGATGGGCGGCGGCGGATCGTCGCGGAGACCTCGTCAGCGAGGTTGGCGTACTCGACCTCGTCGAGGCGCCAGAGCCAGTTCACCATCCAGCCGCAGCCGGCCTCGAGGAAGCCGAAGCGCAGGTCGGGGTGGCTCTCCATGACACCGCTCTCGATCAACGAGAGGTAGGCCATCATCTGCTCCATGGGATGCGAGCAAGCGTGGAGCGCGAAGCGCGAGGTGAAGCGGTCGGCGCCGGCGCTCGCCGCCCGGGCATGGGCGCCCTCGTGCACGATCACCGCGAGGCCGTTATCGGCGCAGTAGGCCCAGAACGCGGCATTCTCCGGATCGCCCAGCAGCCGCCCGGCGATCGGGTTCGGCCGCAGCGTCACCGCGGGCCAGCCGCGCGCGACCGCGAAGGCCGCCTGCTCGATCATGCCGGCGGGGTCGAAGCGGGCGATCAGCGCCGCGGCGCGCAGGCGCGCCGGGTCGGCGGCGCACATGTCGGCCATCCAACGGTTGTAGGCGGCGGCGAAGCCAGCGGCGAGGCCCGGCTCGCGGTGGTCCATCGCCACGAGATAGGAGGCGTAGGTGGGCAGGAGCAGCGCCGCGTCGATGCCGTCGCGGTCCATCGCCGCGAGCTGGCCCGCCGCCGTCTCCCCCTCGGCCAGGGCGTCGGGCCGCGCCACGGCGGCCGTCGCGATCTGGATCTTGGCGCCGCGCGAGACATTCATGACCGGCTCGCCGTCCACGATCAGGTCGGGCGGCAGCGGGAGGAGCACGCCGGGCCCGCCGGCCGACATCCGGTCGCTCAGGGCTTCGCCGCGGTCGAGGTAGGCGAGCGCGGGGGCGTGGGCCGCGAAACGCCGCTCCAGGTAGTCCGGCCAGAGGCTCAAGGGCTCGTAGACGTGCCGGTCGATGTCGAAGATGCGAAACCCGTCGCGCATTGGAGCTTGCCTTTCCCGCCTGATTCCCCCGGGAACTATGCATGGCGGCGGCGGCGGAGGCAATCAGAGGAAGAGGTGCACGGGATTGAGCGCGGGCTCGGCGAGCGGCGTGGTCCGCCAGCCCATCGCCACCGGCACGTCGTAGAGGCGCCCGGGGCCGAAGCGCGGCCAGAAGTGCCGCAGGCCGGGCACGACGACCTTGACCACCGGCAGCCCGATATCGGGATGGGTCTGGTCGAGCACGATCATCTCCATGCCGCGGGAAGCGAGATGGTCGCGGCACCAGTCGATCAGGCCGGTCAGCGTGGCGATCGGCGCCGTCGGCGCGTCCGGCGGCGCGTCCTGGCCGTGGGGGAAGAGGAACGCCTCGTCGCCCCCGGGCGCCCAGGGCGGTGGGCCGTCGCGGCCGTCGGCGCGGAAGAGCTGCGCGAGCTCGGACATCGCCCGCTCGATCGCGACCGCGGTCTCGAAGTGGCAGCCGAAGCCGATGCACCAGCGTCCGTCGCTCGCGGCGCGGGCCACGGCGGCGAGGCAGGGAATGCCGAGGTCAGAAGTCAGGTCGAGGAGGCAGGAGCGCCAACCCTGCGCCGCGAAGCCGCGCGCGAGGCCGCGGACGTAGGGATCCGCCGCGGTCCGCGGATCGAGCCCCGGTCGCTGCAGGCGGTTGTACCACCAGATGGCGACGGCGTCGCGCTCGACCAGCTCAAGGAAAGCCTGCAGGGTCGCCTCCTCGAGGCAGCTTCCCGCGGCGTGGCCGTTGGGATTGAACCGCCCGTGGCGGGGTTCCGGCGCGTTGGCGTAACAGTGGTCCCGCGGCAACCAGCGCCAGGCGCGCGCGGTCAGGGAATAGCCCCGGACCCAGGCGATCGGCCGGTCGGGCGCAAGCGGCTCGGGCACATGCCGGCGCGGGTCGGCGGTGGCCGCGTTCCAGGCGGCCCGGCCTTCGACCTGGGCGCGGCTGAAGTTCCACAGTTGGTCGGGATCGATCGCCGTCGCGCCGAGGTCGTGCAGGCTGGCCATCTTGAAGGGTATGTCCGCGCGCCAGCCTGCGGAGATGCGTTCGACGGCCTCGCAGAGCGCACTTGCCCGGGCCTGGACGGTGTCGCGGCCCTTGCCGAGGCAGACGCCGTGGAAGTCGTCGGCCGCCGGGCGCGCTGTGCGAGGTACTGTCAGGTAGGCCCCGGCATAGATCGCCGAGGGGCCGGGGGCGGTGTCGAGGCGCCCGAGGGAGGCGACGTGGCCGGTCAGGTCGCTGACCAGCGGCGCCAACCGGGCGCAGGTCTCGGCGGCGCTCCGCACCCGGTAGCCGCCCGCCCGGCGGCGCAGGGGAATGCCGTCGCGGAACCGGGGCGGCTCGAGTGCCCGCGCTGCGGCCTCGGGCAGGGAGCCGCAGCGGGGGCAGGCGGCGCGCCGAGTTACCGGATGGCGGTGGAGGCCCCCCGTGCGGCCGTCCCATTCCAGGATGCAGTCGCCCGGGGCCGCGGCCGGGCCGTCCCGCAGGGCGGCGGCGATCTCGCCGGCGAGCGCGTGGCCGTCGGGCCCGATGTTCGCGACGCGCCCTCCGCCGATCTCGGGGGAGGGCGCGGCCTGGAAGCCGAGCCAGGTTTCGACCGGGCGGTTGGCGCGGAGCCGCTCCCGGACGCAGGGCCAGCAGGCCAGCAGGCCGGGGCCGAAGATCGGACCGAAATAGGTCCGCTGCCCCGCCAACTTCGCCGGCATCCAGGTCGATCCCGCCGCCTCGGCCGTCGCGATCATCGCTTCGGCCGCAGGGTCGAGATAGTCGGTCACCACGAGAAGCCGCAGGGCGGTGCTCGGCGGCGGTTCCGCCGAGGCGGGGCGGAGCGGAAGGCCGGCGCGGGCCAGCGCGGCCGCGATCGCCTTGGCCGAAGCGCGGTCCGTCGCCTGGACCGCGAGGCCGGGCGCCAGGCGCAGGCTCTCGGTGTGCCAGGCGGCCAAGGAACGGGGCGGGGCGGGAGCGGAAAGCCCGACGACGACGCCGGCCTTTTCGAGCTCGTTGACCGCGAAGATCACCTCGGCCGGGGCGATCGCGGGAGCCGCATCCCGCATCAGGTCGTCGAGGCTGCGCCGGCCGTCCACGAGGGGGCAGAGTGCCAGCATGATCCGCGAGGTCGACAGCCACTGCCGGCGCTCGCTGATGAAGAACACCCCCAGACCGTCGACCGGGCGGACCGTATAGTCCTGCGCAAATGTCAAGCAGGGGGCGGGGGGATTGGGCACGCGCTTTACCATTCGCAATCGCGAACAACGCTAGTACACTCTTTTGCGGAGCGCGACCGCCTGCCGAACGGCTGGCGCGACGGGGGTTGCGGAGGGTGCGGGGCTCTGGTTTCATGCGTGCCCTGAGCATGGTATGGGGGGTGACGGTGACCGACCTGCGCACTTGGCTGGAGGCCGCACGGCTGGCGGACCTTCACGATGCGCTCGTCGCCAACGGCGTCGACCTCGCGGTCCTGCCCGACCTGACCGAGGCCGACCTGCTCGAGATCGGTCTGAACGTCGGCCAGCGCCGGCGACTGCAGAAGGCGATCGCGGAGTTCGGCAACGCCCCGCCCGGCCAGACCGCGCGGGCGGTCGGGGAGCGGCGGCAACTGACGGTGATGTTCATCGACCTGGTCGGGTCGACGGAGCTGGCGGTCGACCGGGACGCCGAGGACCTCCGCGACATCATCTGGTCATACTGCCGCTGCTGCGCCGAGGTTGTCGAGCGCCATGGCGGCACGGTGGCGCAGTATCTCGGCGATGGCGTGCTGGTCTATTTCGGCTATCCGCTCGCCGGCGAGCATTCGGCGGAGCGAGCCGTGCGCGCCGGCCTCGCGGTCATCGGCGAGGCGGCGGGCCTCAACCTTCTGCCCGGCCGGCGCCTGCGCACGCGGGTGGGTGCGGCGACGGGCATGGTGGTGGTCGGCAAGCTGGCGGCCAAGGGGCTGACGAGCGAGCCGAGCGCGCTCGGCGGGACGCCGCATCTCGCGGCGCGGCTGCAGGCGATCGCCGAGCCGGACACGCTGGTGATCGCCGATTCGACCCGCGAGCTGGTCGGGAACCTCTTCGACTGCCGTCCGCTCGGCGCCCTGACGCTGAAGGGATTCCCCCAGCCCGTGGCTGCGCACCAGGTGCTGCGCGAGCGGGAGGTCGAGAACCGGTTCCTCGCGGCGCGCGAGGGAAGGGTGCTGCCGCCGCTTGAGGGCCGGTCCGAGGAGCTCGCGGCGCTCGGGGAGATCTGGGACCAGGCCGCGCGCGGGCTGGGCGGCGCGGTGCTGGTCGCGGGCGAGGCCGGGATGGGCAAGTCGCGGCTGATGGTGGCGCTCGCCGAGCGCGTCGCCGAGGGGGCAGGCCAGGTGGTCGCCCTCTCCTGCCAGCCGCAGTTCCGCAACACCGCTCTGCAGCCGCTCCTCGCCTTCCTGCAGCGAACCGCCGGGATCGCCCGCGACGACCCGGCCGAGGTTCGATTCGGCAAGGTGGCCGACCTGCTCGACTGCAACGGGATAGCAGGTAGCCGCGCGCTCTTCGCCGCAATGCTGAAGATCCCGGCCCAGGGGCTCTACGAGGTACCGGCCGAAAGCCCCGAGCACCAGCGCCGAAGCTTCTTCGGCGCCGTCGCCGAGCTGATGCTGGCCCTGCGCCAGGGGGCGCCGGTCCTGCTCTGCATCGAGGATTTGCACTGGGCCGACCCCACCACGCTGGAGTTCGTCGGCAGCCTGCTTGACCACTTCACCGCCCGGCCGGCGCTGCTGCTGGCGACAACGCGGTCGGACGCGCGGCCGGCGCTCGCCGAGGATCCGCGGACCCGGCTGGTCTCGCTCGACGGCCTGTCGGTCGGGGCGGTCGAGGCCATCGTCGCGCGGATCACCGGCGGCCTGCCCGCGCCGGCGGGCCTGGTCGAGCTGATCTGGCGGCAATCCGACGGCAACCCGCTCTTCGTCGAGGAGCTGACCAAGACCCTGCTCGAATCGCGGCAGCTGCGCGAGGAAGACGGGCGCCTGGTCCTGTCGGACTCGCTGACCCGGATCGCGATCCCGGCGACGCTGCACGATTCGCTGATGGCGCGACTCGATCGGCTGGCCGCGGCCAAGGAGGTGGCGCAGATCGGCGCCACCATCGGCCGCGAGTTCAGCCTCGACCTGATGGCGGCGGTTTGCCCGCATCCGCCCAAGGCGGTCGTTGCCGACCTCGGCGCGCTCGAGGCCGCCGAGATCCTCTTCGAGCAGCGCGGGGCGGCCCAGCGGACCTGGTACTTCAAGCACGCCCTGATCCAGGACGCCGCCTATGAGAGCCTGCTGCGCAGCCGTCGCCGCGAGCTGCACGCCCGCATCGCCGAGGCCATCGCGACACGCACTCCGGAGGAGGCGGGCCTGCATCCCGAGGTGATGGCCCACCACCTGAGCCGTGCCGGCCATTACCTCCGCGCCGTCGACTTCGGCATCAAGGCGGGGATGACGGCGCTGACGCGCTCGGCCAATGCCGAGGCGATCGGCCACGCCCGGGCCTGCCTCGACTGGCTGCGCTACTTGCCCGAAGGGGAGGAGCGCGAGCGGAGCGAGCTCGGCGTCAACGCCATGCTGACGCCGGCGCTCATGGTCGCGCGCGGCTACGCCTCGGCAGAGGTCGAGGCGAGCGCCACCCGCGCCTTGCAGCTGATCGATTCGCTCGGCGAGCGGCCGGAGATGTTCCCGGTCATCTATTGCCTTAAGCAGTTCCACCACGTGCGGTCGGAACGCTCCCAGGCGCGGGCGCTGGCCGAGCGGCTGATGGCCATGGCCGAGCGTGCCGGGGACTCGAGCCAGCAGGCCGCCGCCCTCGGGCAGCTGGCGCAATGCTCCTGGATCGAGGGGGATCCAGCCGGGGCCGAGCGGTTCCTGCGGCGGGCGATCGCGCTCTACGACGTGGAGCAGCACCGGCAGTACGCCCATCAATACGGCTTCGACTTCCTGACCTACAGTCGCATAACCCTGTCGCAGGTCCTGTGGATCACCGGCCGCAGCACCGAGGCGGTCCGCGAGGCCGAGGCGGCGCTGGCCCATGCCCGCGAGATCAACCACGCCAACAGCGTCGCCATGGCCCTGCTCTACGGGATGATCGTGCGTCAGCAGCGGGGCGAGCGCGCGAAGGTGGCGGAGCTCGGGCGCGAGACCCAGGCCTATTGCGGGCGCATGGGGGTGACGACGCCGCGGTCCTATGCCGCGATGATCGCGAACTGGGCGAGCGGCGACGTCGAGGGATCGCTCGGTATCTTCGATGTGCACGCGGCGGTGGGCGCGCATCTCGGCATGACCTATTACCGGAGCCTCGCGGCGGAGAACGCGGTCGATGCAGGCAGGCTCGACGTCGCAATCGCGATCCTCGAGCCTGCGCTGCAGCAGGCGGCGTCGGCGGGCGAGCGGTACTGGGAGCCGCAGCTCCTGCGCCTGCGGGCCCGGATCGCCCGGAGCGGCGGCGAGCCGGACGGCGTTGCGGCGGGGCATCTGGAGCTGGCGGTCGGCAAGGCGAACGCCATGGGCGCGCACATGCTCGAGGCCCTGGCGCTGCTCGACCTGTTGGAGCTTTCCGCAGACCGTGGAACCGGGCGGCTCGCCGAGCTCCTCGGCGGGCTCGGGGTCGAGCTTCCCGCTGACGCCGCGGCCCGGGCCGAGCGCCTCGGCCTGTACGCCTTCCGGGCCGCCCGTCCCGACATTCGGAGCGAGATGTCCTCGGCGTGACACTTTCAACGGGCGCCGGCGACGCCCGGCCGACACGGTGAAGGAGAACGAGCATGTGGTTTAAGCCTGTGAAACTGAGCGGCGTGACCGCTTTGAGCGACACGGTAACTGGCGCCGACTTCAGGCCCGGCTCGCTCGAATCAGCGCTCCACTGGCAGGTGATCTGGCCGCGCATCATCGCCAAGGCATGGGAAGACAAGGAATTCCACGAAAAGGTGAAGGCGAATCCGCGCGAGGCAATCGAGTCCTACTTCGGCTATCGCCTGTCCAGCAACCTCGACCTGAAGATCGAGGATGCCCCAACCGACGCGACCTTCAAGCCGGAGGACAACAACCCCGAGACGCCGGAGGATCCCTGGTCCAAGCTCCCGCCGCTCCAGCTGACCATCTTCATTCCGCCCGCCCCGGAGGAGTCCCTGCTGGCCGTCGCGATCACCGCCTATCAGGACACCGGCCGCACCTATCCGTTCACCTGCTGCTGACGCGCACGAAGCGGAGCGGGGCCCGCTCGGGGGCCCTGTGGGGTTCCAGAAGTCGGCCTGAGCCCCTGACCTGCATTGATCGGCCTTCTCCAGCAGCCCGGCATGATCGCAAACGTGTCGCTACGCCTGCTCTACCTAACCCGGTCTTTCAGTAGACCATTGATCTCGGGTTAAATGATTTGGGTGCGGCTCAGTTGAAGGGACCTGACGGCG
>DASXSZ010000177.1:0-1699 GCA_036505735.1 Solirubrobacterales bacterium | reverse complement strand
GGCCTCTACGGCCTCGCGATCTGGACCGGGCTCACGCTCGGCCCCCCGATCGGGGTGCTGCTGCAGCACGCGGGCGGGTTCGACCTGGTCTGGGCCTTCGCCGCCGGCGCTCCGCTGCTCGGGGCGGTGATCGCAGCGAGGCTCCCGGAGCAGTACTCGCCGACCGACGCGGCTGATCGCGGCCCCTTCATCTCGCGGGAGGCGCTCGGGCCCGGCGTGACCTTCGCGCTCAGCGTCGTCGGCTTCGCAGCGGTCTCGGCCTTCATCGTGCTCAGTCTCGACCAGCGTGACATCGGGCACGGACCCGAGGTGTTCAGCGTCTTCGCGGCGACGGTGGTGGCGACGCGGCTCGTGGCCGGCGGGCTGCCCGACCGGATCGGCGCCGCCCGCTGCGCGGTGGGCGCCGCTCTGATCGAGACGATCGGGCTGGTGCTGCTCGGCGCCGCCGACACGCTCGCCGTCGTGATCGTCGGAGCGATCGGCATGGGGGCGGCGTTCTCGCTGCTCTTCCCCTCCCTCTCCCTGGTGGCGATCAACCGGGTCGGCCCCGAGCGCCGCGGGATCGCGATGGGCACATTCACGGCGAACTTCGACCTCGGCATGCTGGTCGGGTCACCGCTGGTTGGCGCGGCCGCGGCGATCGGCGGATACAGCGCGGCGTTCTACGTCGCCGCCGTTGCGGCCCTGGCCTGCGCCGTGTTCAGCGCCGGTTTCACCGGCGCGGCGGTCGCCGGCGGCGATCCGCTCCCCGATACGCTCAAGGCCTGATGCCCCTGCCCGAGACCGCACACGGCGAGTCGTCGATCGACCGCAAGCTGGTCAACAAGCTCACGGAGGAGCAGATGGCCCGCTTCCGTGAGCACACCCCGACCTCGGCCGAGTACTTCGACCGGGCGCGCAAGGTGATGCCGGGAGGCGTCCCCTCCTCATTCCAGCTCAACGATCCATGGCCCGTCTACATCGACCGCGGCAAGGGGGCGCTGGTCTGGGACGTCGACGGCTCCGAGTACGTCGACTTCCACAACGGCTTCGGCGTGATGTGCGTGGGGCACGCGAACCCCGTGGTCGGCGAGGCGGTCAAGGCCCGCCACGACGAGGGGACCCACTTCGCCGCGCCCACCAACGGCTCGATCGTCTCAGCGGAGAACCTGGTCGAGCGCTTCGGCCTGCCCCAGTGGCGGTTCTCGAACTCCGGGACCGAGTCGACGATGTCGGCGATCCACCTCGCCCGCGGGGCGACCGAGCGCGACCTGATCATCAAGATCGAGGGCTCCTACGACGGGCACCACGACGCGGTGATGGTCTCCTGCTACCCCGAGCTCGACGAGCTCGGCCCACGGGAGAGCCCCAACCCGATCCCCTTCGGCCACGGCTATCCGCAGGGGATCGTGGAGCTCACCGTGCCCGTCCCCTTCAACGACGCCGAGATCCTCGCGGCGACCCTCGAGAAGCACGAGGGAAAGGTCGCCGGCCTGATCATGGAGCCGGCGATGATGAACATCAACATCATCCCGCCGCGGGACGGCTACCTCGAGCGGGTGCGCGAGCTCTGCACCGAGCACGGGGTGATGCTGATCTTCGACGAGGTGAAGACGGGCGCCACGATCTCCTACGGCGGCGCCACCGGCCGCTTCGGGGTCGAGCCAGACATGATCTGCCTCGCCAAGGCGATCTGCGGCGGCTACCCGGGCGGCGCGAT
>DASXSZ010000176.1:0-15604 GCA_036505735.1 Solirubrobacterales bacterium | reverse complement strand
GTGACCCAGGCGCTCCGCGCCTACGCCGAGCACCTCGAGGAGGTCAACGTCGTCGCGGTCTTCGGGGGCGCGCCGATCCGGGACCAGCAGGCGCGCTTGCGGTCGGGCGCCCAGATCGTCGTGGCCACGGTCGGCCGGATGATGGACCTGATCCAGCGCCAGTCCCTCGTGCTCACCGCCGCCCGCTACGTCGTTCTCGACGAGGCGGACGAGATGCTCGACCTCGGCTTCATCGAGGACGTCGAGAAGATCCTGCGGATGTGCCCGAGCGGGCGCCAGACCCTGCTCTTCTCGGCGACGATCCCCGAGCCGGTCGCCAGGCTCGCCGAGCAGTACATGTACGACCCCACGACGATCCGCGTGACGCCGAGGAAGCTGACCGTGGACTCGGTCGAGCAGGCCTACGTGATGGTCGAGCCGCGCAAGAAGCTCGAGCGCCTCGTCCAGGTGCTGAGGGCGGAGGAGCCTGAGCAGGCGATCATCTTCGTACGCACCAAGATCGGCGCCGCCCGCCTGGGCCGGGAGCTAGCCGACAAGGGCCTGCGGGTGAAGGCGCTGCACGGCGACCTCAGCCAGGGCCAGCGCGACGGTGTGATGATCTCCTTCAAGGAGCACAAGACGCCGCTCCTGGTGGCGACCGACATCGCGGCCCGAGGGCTCGACATCGAGCACGTCACCCACGTCATCAACTACGACCTGCCCAACAATCCGGAGATCTACGTGCACCGGATCGGGCGCACCGGGAGGGTGGGCAGGACCGGGCGCGCGATCACCTTCGCCACCGCCAGGCAGGAGGGCGACCTGAAGACGATCGAGCGGACGGTGAAGGTGCCGATCGGCGAGTGGGAGCCGCCCGAGGAGCGGCTGGAGCACGCGCCGCGCCCGCGCCATCGCGAGGGACCTCCCACCCCGGCGGCGGACGGCACGGTGAAGCTGTTCGTCAACCGCGGCAAGCGAGGTGGGATCAGCGAGGAGGACCTGAGCTGGGCTCTGACCGAGGGGGCGGTCGTCCCGGACGGGGCGATCCACTCGATCCGAGTCCTCGATCGGTTCTCGTTCGTGGAGGTGGCCGCCGATCAGGCGGAGCGCGCTGTCGAGTATCTGGACGGGACGAAGCTGAAGGGAAAGCAGATCCGGATGGAGATCGCCCGGTCCTAGCCCCTACCTGCCGTCGGGGCGAGCTCCTCGATCTTCCCGATCAGGTCCTCCCACTCGAACGGCTTCGGGATGCAGTCGGTCGCGCCCAGGGAGCGCATCCGGTCTGGCTCCTGCGCGTCGAGGTGGGCCGAGATCATCAGCACCGGGATGGTCGACCCGGATTCACGTAGCTGCTCGAGGACCTCCGTACCGGACATGTTGGGCATCATCGCGTCGAGCAGGATCACGTCGGGCTTGTCGGAGCCCGCCTCCCGCAGGCGCTCCAGCGCCTCGAAGCCGTCGGTCGCGGTGACCACCTCGTAGCCCTCCATCTCGAGGCGCCGCTGGAGCATCAGCAGGACGGTTTCGGAGTCGTCGGCGACGAGCAGGCGCGTCATCCGGCGGCTCCGGCCCTGGTCCTGTGTGTGGGCGTCTTCCGTGACGGTCGGCCGTCCTTGGCGATCGGCAGCACGAAGCGAAAGGTAGCGCCCTCACCGGGAGTGGAGTTGGCGGAGATCGCTCCGCCGTGCAGCTCCACCAGTGACTTCGCGATCGCCAGGCCCAGGCCCGTTCCCCCGACCGCCTGGGTCTCCCCGCTCTCGGCGCGCCAGAAGCGGTCGAAGACGTGCGCCAGCTCCTCCTCGCCGAGCCCGGGCCCGTCGTCGGAGACGGCGAACTCGACCTCGTCCCCGACCCGCGAGGCGGCGAGCCTGACCTGCGCGCCCTCCGGCGCGAACTTGTTGGCGTTGGTAAGCAGGTTGGCCAGTACCTGGTTGATCCGGTCGGCGTCGGCTTCGACGTCGGGTAGATCCCTCTCGACGCTGACCGTGAAGCGCTGCCCCTTCTCATCGAAATGTGGCCGCATCTGCCGGCCCACTCGCTGGGCCAAGGAGCGCACCGGCGTCGGCTTCGGCTCGATCCGCAGCTTGCCGGCGTCGCTGCGGGCCAGGTCGAGCAGGTCGTTGATCATCGTCTGCAGCTGCCCGGCGCTCTCCGCGATCACCTCCGCCGCCTCGAACTGACGGGAGTTGAGCGACTTCCGCTGTGCGGTGAGCATCTCGGCGAACCCCTTGACCACGGTGACGGGCGTGCGCAGCTCGTGCGAGACCGTGAGCACGAAGTCGTCCTTCATGCGCTCGACGCGGTCCCGCTCGCGGGCGTCCCGCTCGAGCGAGTTGGCCATCTCGTTGAAGGCGCGGCCGAGAGTCGCGATCTCGACCGGCCCGCCCACCTCCACACGGGTCTTCAAGTCGCCGCCCGCCAGGCGCCGGGCGCCGCCGACCAGTCGTCCCAGCGGGGCGCGCATCGAGTTGATCAAGCCTGAGAAGAGGATCAGCGCGGCGAGCAGGGCCCCGGCCAGTCCCGCCGCGACGAGGATGGTGGTGTCGCGCGTGTCGGAGCGCGCCTGGTCCCGCGAGGCGTCGCGAGCGTTCCGCGTTGCGACGGCGAGGGCTTCGCCGCTGTTGGTGACGGCCGAGGTCAGGCGCCGTTCGGTGGCCTGCGGGGGTACGCGGCCGCGGATCAGCGGCTCCCCGACGCTCTGCCGCCAGGTGGCCTCGCTCGCGACGAGCTGCCCCAGCTTGGCCGTGAGCTCCGGATCGGACCCGGTCAGGTCACGAGCCCGGTTGGTCGCGTCGGAGAAGCTGATGGTGGCCTGATTGAGCTCAGCCTTGCTCGGCTTCTGGTGAGCCGTCGCCGGCCGGCCCGACGCCTGCTCGAGGATGAACGCCGAGCGCGCCCGCTCGCTCTCCAGCTCCAGCTGGAAGTAGCGGGTGATGTCGTCCTCGTAGTTGACGCGGATCTGGAAGAGGCGCCCGACGCCGAGCAGCGAGACGAGCAGCAGCAAAGCGAACAGCACCAGGAAGCCGATACGCAATCGTGCCGTCAGTGAGGGGTTGAATCTCATCTTTTTTGTGTACCCCGTCCTTCCCGTACACTACGTGGAGGGGAAAGTCATGGGTAGAGGATTGCTTGCGTGGTGGCGCCGAAGGATCGTGGCGCGTGGTCTGGCCGGAGCGGCCTTGTTCGCCGTTCCCGTCGCGGTGGCCGCCCTGATCGGCTTTGGTACGAGCCTCTCCGGCATCGCCGGCGGCCTTTCCGCGGTCGCGAGCGGCCCCGAGGCGGTCCCAACGGCCAACCGGACGACCGCGCCCGGCAAGCTGAATCGCGCCGTGCTGGCGCTCGCCAGCAAGCAGACCACGACCACCGCGAGCTCGTACGGTGGATCCACCGGCGGCGGGGGCGGGTCGACCGGCGGCGGAGGCTCGACCGGGACGAGCACTGGAACCGTCGGCGGCGGAGGCTCGACCGGCTCGGGCGGAGGCTCGAGCACGTCGAGCCCGACGATCAGTACGCCGAGCGCGCCCAGCGTCCCGCTGCCGGGCGGCGGGAGCACGACTGACGTGACCACTGACGTGACCAACTCCGTCGACAACACCGTCAACAACGTGCTCGGCGGTGTCGACCAAACGCTCAACGGGCTGCTCGGCCAGTAGGACCAGGCAGACTCCCGCGGGTTGCTCGCGCTAGCGATCAGCCTCGCCTCGGCCTTCTCCTGGGGAGTCTCGGACTTCCTGGGGGGGCTCACGAGCCGCCGGTTGCCGGTGCTCGGGGTCCTGGCGGTCTCCCAGCCGGCCGGGCTGCTGCTGATCGCCCTGCTCATTCCACTGCTCGGCGCCGATTCGATCTCGGCGGACAAGCTAGGGATCGCCTTCCTCGCCGGAGCCGCCTCGCTCGGCGGCCTCGGCGCCTTCTACGCCGCGATGGCGATGGGAACGGTGAGCGTCGTCGCCCCGATCGCCGCGCTCGGCGTCGTCGTGCCGGTCGTGGTCGGGCTCGCGGAGGGAGAGTCGCCGGCGGCGATCCAGCTGGCCGGGCTTCTCCCCGCGATGGCGGGGGTGGTGGTCCTCAGCTACGAGGAGGATCCCGAGCACGCCGGGGTCGCCCGCCGCTCGATCGTGCTCGCGATCATTGCGGGTCTCGGATTCGGCATCTTCTTCACCGGCATCGATGCGGCCGCGACGGACCGGCCGGGATGGGCGATCCTGGCGGTCCGCGTCGGCGGCGTCAGCACCGTCGCCGCCGCCCTGTTGGTCGCGCGGCCCCGGCTTGACGGCGTGCGAGCCGCCTGGCCGGTGCTGGTCACGATCGGCGTCTTCGACGTGCTCGCCAACGCCCTCTTCGCGGTCGCGTCGACGAAGGGAGTCCTCCCGGTGGTGGCGGTCGGAGGCTCGATGTACCCGGCCTTCACCGTCGCGCTGGCCCACGGGGTGCTGGGAGAGAGGCTGGCGAGGGTCCAGTGGGCGGGGGTGCTGCTCGCCCTTGGGGGCGTGGCGATGATCGCCGCAGGGACCTAGGCCGCACGGGCCAGGGCAATGCCCGTGAGCTCGGCGAGCTTGGCGATCGTCTCCGCAGCATTGCGGTGGCGGATCGCGGTCATCCCGACGGCCTCGGCGCCCTCGCAGTTCTCGCGCAGATCGTCCACGAACAGGCACTCGGCCGGCTCCACGCCGAGCCGCTCGGCGGCGAGCAGGTAGATCTCGGGCTGCGGCTTGTGCAGGCCGACCTCTGCAGAGATCACGACCGCATCGAACAGCTCGGCGAGCAGGTCACGGTCGTAGTGCGCGGTGCTCCAGGAGTTCGAGACGAGTCCCGTTAGCAGGCCGCTCGCGCGGATCTGCCGCACGGCGTCCATCATCGGCTCGAACGGCTTCATGCCGATGAACATGCTGTCGATCAGCCCTTCAGGATCACGCAATCCAAGGCGTTTCCCGAAGGTCGCCTCGAACTCGCTTTCGGTGAGCTTGCCGGTCTCGAGCCCGCGAAGGTCGGCGAGCGCCTCGGGATCGGTGCGGAAGAGGTTCTTGATCGCGTCCGGATCGAGGCCCTCGGCTCGGCAGAAGGCGGCGAAGCTGTCCCAGACCGATGTGGTCAACACCCCGCCGAAATCGAGAAGCACTGCCGCATATGCTGGGCCCGGCATGGACGAGAAGGCTAACGAGGCAGCCGCTGCTGCCCCGGAGGGGATCGATCGCGCCGGCGTCGAGGGCTGGTTCGAGGCCAACATCCCCGAGGTCGAGCTCCCGCTGAGCTTCGACAGGATCTCCGGCGGCCGCTCGAACATGACCTTTCGGGTTCGCGACTCGGCCGGCCACGCTTGGGCGCTGCGCCGCCCGCCGCTCGGCAGGCGGCTCGGCTCGGCCCACGACATGGGGCGCGAGCATCGCGTCATCTCCGCTCTCCAGGAGACGCCCGTCCCCGTGCCGCCCGTCGTCGGCCTCTGCGAGGACGAACCCGTGAACGGCGCGCCCTTCTACGTGATGGGCTTCATCGATGGGCCGATCCTGCGCTCGGTCGAGGAAGCCAAGCAGTTCGACGAGGCCGAGCGGCGGGCGATCGGCGAGCGCCTCGTGAACACCCTGGTCGAGATCCACCGGGTTGACCCCGACGAGGTCGGGCTCGGCGAGCTGGGGCGCAAGGAGGCGTACGTGGAGCGCCAGCTGCGGCGCTGGCAGGGCCAGTGGGAGAAGTCCAAGACTCGCGAGCTGCCGGCCATCGACGACGTCCACGAGCGCCTCTCGGCGCGGATCCCCGAGCAAGGGCCGGCGACGATCGTCCATGGCGACTACCGGCTCGACAACATGATCCTCTCGCCCACCGGCGAGGTCGCCGCCGTGGTCGACTGGGAGCTCTGCACGCTGGGCGATCCCCTCGCCGACGTCGGGATGCTGCTCGTCTACTGGTCCGAGGAGGGCGACGACTTCATGCCGCTCTTCGCGCCCGCCACGATCGCCCCCGGCTTCCCGAAGCGCGACGACGTGAGGGAGCGCTACGCGGAGCGCTCGGGCCGCGACCTGAGCCAGATCGACTTCTTCATCGCCCTCGGCTACTGGAAGCTGGCGATCATCCTCGAGGGCGTCTACGCCCGCTACGCCTCGGGCCAGTACGGCAAGACCGACGAGGGCTTTCAGGAGTTCGCCAAGGTCGTCGAGCACCTCGCGGCGGCGGCCGACGAGGCGGCCAACCGACTCCCCTAGGCCGGAGCCTTGGCGGGCTCCTCCGCCGCCTCCTCGACCCGCTTCGCCGCCCGGTTGAGCTCGCGGCGGGCGATCACCATCTTGTGCACTTCGTCGGGGCCATCCGCGACCCGCAGCATGCGCATGAAGCGCCACATGCCCGCGAGCGGGGTGTCGTCCGACATGCCCAGCGAACCGTGGACCTGGATCGCGCGGTCGAGCACGTCCATGACCACGTTCGCGGCGACCACCTTGATCATCGAGATCGCCTGGCGGGCGCGGCGCTTGCCCTCGGTGTCCATCTGCCAGGCGGCGTACAGGGTGAGCAGGCGCGCCTGGTCGACCTCCATGCGTGAGGTCGCGATGAAGTCCTGGACGAACTGCTTGTCCGCGAGCGGCCCCCCGAAGCTCTGACGTGAATTCGCCCGCTCGCACATCATCTCGATGGCGCGCTCGGCGGTCCCGATCGCCCGCATGCAGTGATGGATGCGCCCGGGCCCGAGGCGGTCCTGTGCGATCACGAACCCTGCCCCTCGCTCGCCGAGCAGGTTGGACTCCCGTACGCGGCAGTCCGTGTAGCGGATCTCGCAGTGGCCGGGGCCCTGGTCGTGGCCCATCACCGGCACGTTGCGGATCAGCTCGAAGCCGGGAGTGTCGACGGGGACGAGGATCATGCTCGCCCGCGTGTA
Source organism: Solirubrobacterales bacterium (assembly GCA_036505735.1). GTDB lineage: Bacteria > Actinomycetota > Thermoleophilia > Solirubrobacterales > 70-9 > DASUPK01. Next base: position 8,763 of record DASXSZ010000176.1, on the reverse strand, counting down.
GGGGGCAGCCTCGGGATCGGTGACGACCATCGCGATCGCGAAATCCGCGCCGTTGGCGCCCGAGGTGAACCACTTGTGCCCGTTGATCACCCAGTCGCCGTCGACGAGCTCGGCGCGGGTCTGCAGGGTCGTCGGATCGGATCCGGATACCTCGGGCTCGGTCATCGAGAAGCAGCTGCGGATCTCGCCGTCGAGCAGCGGCTGCAGGAAGCGCTCCTTCTGCTCCTGGGTCCCGTGTTCGACCAGGATCTCCATGTTCCCGGTATCGGGAGCGGCGCAGTTGAAGGCCATCGGGGCGACCACGGGGCTGCGCCCCATCTGCTCGCAGAGGATCCCGTACTCCCAGTTGGTCATGCCTGCGCCGTACTCGCCGTCGGGCAGGAAGAGGTTCCAGAGGCCCTGCTCCTTGGCGCGCGCCCGGATCTCGACGAGGATCTGCGGGTAGGGCACGCCGGGCTTGACCTCGTCATCGATCGCCTGGATCGCCTCGTCCTCGACGGGGTACACCTGCTCTTCCATGAACGCCTCGATGCGCTCGCGAAGGGACTCGACCTCGGGAGAGGGCTTGAAGTCCACGCCTGAAACCTACCGGGCGGGCGGCGCCTCGGACATCCCGCGATAGCGGGCGAAGAGCTCGCTCTTGGACTCGAGCAGCCAGGCCAGCTCCGCCTGGTCGATGTCGGGGAGCGCTCCCTCGAGCACCCGAGGCCCCTCTCCGCCGGCGATCTTGGGCGCGATCGTCAGGAAGAGCTCGTCGGCCAGCCCGCCCTCACGCAGCCGTCCGTGCAGGGTCGGGCCGCCCTCGCAGAGCACGGAGCGGATGCCCCGCTCCTTTAGCAGCCACTCGAGCGCCCGATCGAGCTCGACTCCATCCGGGTGGCGCACGAGGGTCACCGGCGTCGCGGTCTCCGGCGGCTTCTGCTCTGAGGCGGTCAATACGACCACACGCCCACCACCATCGGTGAACAATGGGGCGTCCCAGGGGAGCTCGAGGCGGTTGGAGACGATCACCGCGAGCGGGTCGTGCGCGAGCCCGGTCCGCTCACGGTAGGCCCGTAGTTCGGGGTCGGAGACCATCCGGCCGTAGCGCTCCGCGCGCATCGTCCCAGCGCCGATCATCACCGCGTCGACCCTGGTGCGCAGGCGCTGAAGCATCTCCGTGTCGGTGTCGCTTCCGATCGCGCCCGAGCGCCCCTCGATCGCGGCGCGGCCGTCGAGCGTCGTCGCGAAGTTGACGATCAGGTAAGGCCGGTCCGGATGTGCCAGCGGCTTCAGATCGAGACCGTGGAGCTGCTCGGCGATCGTGGTCTCAGCGGTGTCCGGGAGCAGGCGCCGGACGGAATGCGTCTCCCCCGGAATTGGGGGGCTCATCGGCCTTCGATCTCGGCGATGTGCTCGACGTTCGCGGCGTCCTCCGCCTCGCCGCTGGCCTCGCCGCCGAACCAGGCGTCGAGGATCTCAGCGAGCTCGGCCTCCGAGGTGGCCCGCAGGCTGAGCGCCAGCGTATTCGCGTCGTTCCACCTGCGGGCGCCGTCGGCGGTCTGGGCGTCGAAACAGAGGGCGGCGCGGACACCGTCCACCTTGTTCGCGGCGATCGAGGCGCCGGTGCCGGTCCAGCAGCAGACGATCGCCTGCTCGGCCCGACCCTCGGCGACGTCGCGTGCGGCCGCCTCGCTGGCCCAGGCCCAGTCGTCGCGCTCCCCCTTCGCCAGCACCCCGTGAGGGATCGGCTCGTGTCCGCGCTTGCGGAGCTCCTCGATTACCGCTTCGGCGACGCCCACGCGCTCGTCGGCGGCGACGGCTACTCGCATGCCGTCAGGTTATTGGGCGGCCGGTAAAGAGCTCGATCACCGTGGTCTTCACCGCGGACATCGCCTCGTCCGGCTTGATCCGCCTCTCGCGAACCTCGTCGGCGGCGGTGTGGAGCAGGGCGAAGAAGCTCGCGACCAGCCATTCGACCGGAAGGTCGTTGCGGAAAGCGCCCGCCCTGCGCCCGCGTTCGATCAGCTTCCGGACGGTTCCGGCGGCGCTCTCGTGCGCGCGGCGGACCGCCTCCGAGCTGAGCTCCTCGGCCGCCGCCTGGCGAATCGCCTCCTGGCGCTCCAGCTCCTGCCAGGCGATCGTGATCACCCGCTCGAGCGCCTCGACCGGGTCGCCCTCGGCGGGCTTGGCGTCGTCGATCGACTCATGTGCCGCCCTCGTCACACGGGCGACAACTGCCTCGATCAGCTCTTCCCTGGTCGGGAAGTGCGAATACACGGTGACCCGCGAGACGCCGGCCTCCTTCGCGACGCCCGCGATGCTGGCCTGCGAGCGCCGCCGAAGCAGCCGCTCGGCCGCCTCGAGGATCGCCTCGACGTTGCGCTCAGCCTTCGCTCGCCGGTGGTCTGTGGTCCTCGTCGCCACCCGGATTACCGTAACGCAGGGTCAGTGAACGCTGACCGCGGCACCGGCCGGACGGAAGGTCGGCACGGTCGCCGCCGCCAAGCCGGCCAGGACGAGTGAGCCGAGCGCCACCACGGTCAGCCCGTCCCCGTAGCCCACGGCGGAGCCGAGAGCGCCGGCGCCCGTCGCCACCGCCGAGAGAACCGCGACCCCGAAGGCCGAGCCGATCTCGTGAGCGGTGGTCATCATCCCCGAGGCGAGACCGGCCATCTCGGACCGGACCTCGCTCATCGCGCTGACCTGGATGGTGGGGAACTCGAGGCCGACGCCGACCGCGATCACCACGAAGCCGGGCAGCAGGTCGGTCGCGTAGCCCGCGTCCGCCGGCGCGGCGGAGAGCAGGGCAGCGCCCGCGGCGATCAGCAGCAGGCCGGCGATCGCGACCAGCCGGGTCCCCAGCTGCGCCAGCAGATGCGACGAGGCGTGAGCGGCGAGGCCGATCGTCACCGTCATCGGGAGGAATGCCAGACCGGTCTCGATCGCGGACGCGCCGAGCGTGTTCTGCAGGAACAGCGAGCTGAGGAAGATCACGCCGACGAAGAAACCGGTCACTCCCAGCATCAGCGCCATTCCGGAGCTCAGGGTGCGGGCGCGCCAGGTCGCGAGCGGGACCAGGGGATGTCTGGCGACGCGCTCGATCGCGATGAAGCCGCCCAGCAGGATCGCGGCGGCCGCGAAGAGGCCGAGCGTGCGGGCGGAGCCCCAGCCGTGCGTGCCGGTGCCCTCGATTGCGTACACGAGCGTGACCAGGCCGGAGACCAGGGCCGCTGCGCCCGGGACGTCCAAGCGGCGCAGTCCACCGGCGCCGGCATCGGCCGGGAGCAGGTGGAGGGCAGCGCCGGCGGCGATCAGCCCGACGGGCAGGTTGATGAAGAAGACGGACTCCCAGCCGGCCCAGCTGGTCAGGATTCCGCCCAGGAGGACGCCGGCCGCGGCTCCCCCGCCGCCGATCGCACCCCAGATGCCGAGTGCCCTTGCGCGTTGCGGACCCGTGTAGGTCGCCGTCACTATCGAGAGCGCTGCCGGGGAGAGCATCGCGGCGCCCAGCCCCTGCACCGCGCGGGACGCGATCAGCATCCCAGGAGAAGCGGCGAGGCCACTTCCGAGCGATCCGAGGGTGAAGACCAGCAGCCCGCTGAGGAAGACCCGGCGGCGTCCGAACAGGTCGGCCGCTCTGCCGCCCAGCAGCATCAGGCCGCCGGTGAACAGGACGTACGCGGTCACCACCCACTGCAGGTCGCCCGGCGCGAATCCCAGGTCCGTGCCGATGGAAGGCAGGGCGATGTTCACGACCGTTATGTCGAGGATGACCATGAATTGGGCCAGCGCCAGCAGTGCCAGCACGCCCCAGGGCCGATTCCCCTCGCCCGCCGGGTCAGTTGATTGATGTCGGTTGTCGTGCATCGCTACCTCCGATCACAGGGTTAACACTCCTGTAAAGGAAGATAGCAGAAGCTTTACACTTCTGTCAACCCAGAGCTAGGCGTAGCTCTTCCAACCCGTGAACTCGCGGCCGGCGAACTCCTGCAGCGCGGCGACGTCCTCGGCGAACTGCGACCGCAGCGTCTCCATGATCGGCCCCGGAATCTCGGGCTTCGGCGCCGGCGGCGCCTCCGGGTCGTGGACGATCTTCTCGACCATCCAGCGCAGCCGCTCCGGGAAGCGGTCGAAGTTGCGATCGAAGGAACGGAAGCCCGGGAACTTGATCAGCCTCTCCATGAACTGGTAGCGATCGGACTCCTTGGCCGAGGACTTCTCCCACTCGCGCGAGAACTGCTCCGAGTAGAAGTTCGGGTCGACGCCGGCGAAGCCGAACGCCTTGCGCATCGTCGCCTCGCGATCCGACTGGAGCTCCTCCTGGGTGATGATCTCGATCTGGGAGCGATCGAAGCGCTCGAGGTAGGGCTGCAGCTGCATCCAGTAGCGGGAGCGGGTCACGTACGTCTGGTCCGAGCGGGCGAGCGCCTCCTCCATCGGCCGGGTCTCATAGCCCGCGCCGACGGCGTGACACCAGTGGGAGAGGATCCGCGAGATCGGGTCCCGGACCATGTAGATCAACATCGCGTCGGGAACCTGCTCGTGGATCCGCTCCGGCACGCCCTCGAAGTAGGGGAGGTTGGTGTAGTGCGGGGAAGACTCGCCGCGAACCGCGAAGCGGCCGTCGAAGCGGCCCCTGTACCAGTCGAGCCCCAGGTCCCAGTTGAGCTCCTCGACGAAGAAGTTGAGCTCCTTGGGCTTCGACATGTCGATCTCGGGATGGAGCCCGAGGTAGTGGTGAATGCTCGTGGTCCCACACTTGAGCCCTCCGATGATGATCAAGTTCGGCAGCGCGGCATGGCGGCGGCGACGGCGCGGCACGCGGCCGCCCCGCTTCCGGTCGGCGGCATAGCGCTCTCGCGCCCGCAGGCACATCGCCTCGTCGGCGGGATCGTGCGTGGGGGGAGGCATGGCCGGTGACGAAACGGCAGCCATGAGGGCGGGCAGTGTAGCGGCGCTCCTGTCTGCGTTGATGCGAAGATCGGGCGACAGGTGATGTCCGAGGCCGAAGTCGACGTGGTGCGCCGAGCCGGAGAGGCCTACACGGAACGTGGCATCGAGAGCTTCCTCGAGTTCCTCAACCCCGAAGTGGAATGGAGGAGCCGCGCCGACCTCCCCGATACGGATCTATACACCGGGCACGATGGTGTCTCCGGGGGCAAGATCATCAAGGTGGACGAATTCGCTGACAAACAGAAAGCGTTGGAGGCCGTCGAGTCGGAGTAGCGATGGAGATCTTCCGGACACCCGACGAGCGCTTCGAGGCGCTTCCCGGCTACGACTTCGGGCCGCGCTACGCGGAGGTCGACGGACTCAGACTCCACTACGTTGACGAGGGATCCGGCCGCCCGATCGTCTGCTTCCACGGCGAGCCCACCTGGGCGTTCCTCTATCGCAAGATGCTGGTGCCGCTGGTCGAGGCCGGGCACCGGGTGATCTGCCCGGACTACGCTGGCTTCGGGCGCTCCGACAAGCCCACCGATCGCGGCTGGTACACGTACGACCGCCACGTCGAGCTGGTCAGCTCGCTGCTCGCGGGCCTCGACCTGAGCGATGCCGTGGTCGTGGTTCAGGATTGGGGCGGGCCGATCGGCCTGCGCTGGGCCGTCGAGAACGCCGACACGGTCGGTGCCCTGGTGATCCTCAACACGGGCATCTTCACCGGTCGGGTCTCGAAGGGATTCCTCGCCTGGCGGGACTTCGCCGAGAAGAATCCGGATCTGCCCGTCGGGTTCGTGGTCCAGGGGGCGACCACGACCGAGCTGCCCGACGACGTGGTCGCCGGCTACGAGGCCCCGTTCCCGACCCCCGAGTCCAAGGCCGGCGCCGCCCAGTTTCCCCTGCTGGTCCCGTCCGAGGAGGACGCTCCTGGCGCGCCGGAGATGAGGGAGATCGCCGACGCCCTGGGCCGCTGGGACAAACCCGCCCTTGTCGCGTTCTCGGACAGCGATCCGGTCTTCCCCTACCCGCGCGCGGGCGAGCGGTTCGTCGACTGGATCCCGACGGTCACGGACCAGGTCAAGATCGAGGGGGCGGCGCACTTCCTGCAGGAGGACCGCGGCGAGGAAATCGCGGCCGAGATCCTTCGCTTCCTCGCTTGAAGTCGGATCACGCCCGCCCGGAGCTCGAGCGGCTGCCCTGGCGCGGCCCGCCCGACGACCGACCGCGGCTGGCCGTCCCGCCCGACCCGATGCCGCTGCTGCTCCGGCGGCGCCTTCGCAAGCGATGGCGCTGGGTCGGTGCGTTCGCGGAGAACCTGATCGTCTTCGCCGCGATCGTCCAGGTCGGGCCGTCGACGGTGACCTTCTGGGGTATTTGGGATCGCGAACGCCGCCGGCTCTGGGAGCGGACGCGCCGGAGCCTCCCGGGCCGGCGCAGGGACGTGTCGATGCCCGGGCGCGCTGTGCACGTACGAGCGGGCAGCATCGAGTTCGACCTCGAGCTGGGTGAGCCGACACCGATCGAGTGCATGTGCCCAAACGACGCCGGGGGCTACACCTGGACGCGGAAGGCTGCCGGGATGCCGGTCACGGGCGAGGTCAGGGTGGGGAGGCGGACCAATCGGCTCGAAGGGCACGGAGTCGAGGACGACTCGGCCGGGTATCACAGTCGCTACACGTCATGGAAGTGGTCGGCGGGCGTCGGCGCGGCTCGCGACGGGCGCTCTGTCGCCTGGAACCTGGTGAGCGGAATCAACGATCCACCGCAATCGAGCGAGCGCACCATCTGGGTGGCGGGGGACCCGACCGAGCCGGGCCCCATCGAGTTCCAGGGCCTCGACACGATCCATTTCGAGGACGAGTCCCGGCTCAACTTCACCGCGGAGACGCAGAGGAGCCATCACGAGAGCATCCCGCTGATGGCGCGCTCCGACTACGAGGCGCCCTTCGGCCGCTTCAGCGGCTCGCTCAATGGCCTGCCGATCGACTCCGCGCTGGGCGTGATGGAGGAGCACGATGCCGTCTGGTAGGCACGAGTGGATCGCCATGGCCAAGGCGATCTACAGCCGCTTCGGGGAGGTGCAGGTCACCGATCGAGCCGCGGCGCTCACCTACTACTCCATCCTCTCCCTGTTCCCGGGACTGCTGGTCGTCGTTTCCCTGCTCGCCCTGCTCGGTCAGTACCCCGACACCTACCAGAGCATCGTCAACACCCTGCGCGACGCCGCCCCGGGGACGGCGGTCGACACCATCGACAGCGCGTTGAAGGATGCCCTTTCGAGCCGCAGCAATGCCGGCGTGCTCCTGATCGTCGGCCTCGTCCTCGCGCTCTACTCGGCGTCGGGCGCGATGGGTGCGGCGATGCGTTCCCTCGAGGCGATCAACCGCGCCGAGAGCGGGCGCAGCTTCCTGCCCAATCTCGGCGTCCGGGTCGGCCTCACCGCGCTGGTCACCCTTCTGGTCCTGATCGCCTTCCTGGCGGTCGTGGTCGCGGGCCCGCTCTTCGGCTCGATCGCGGACGCCGCCGGGTTCCCGGAGATCATCAAGGGCCTGGTCGGATACCTGCGGTGGCCGATTGGCGCTGCGGCGCTGCTCAGCGCCTTCACCCTGGTCTACGCGCTAGGGCCGGGTGCCGGGCCGCGGAGGGGCGAGCGGTCGGCACGCTCGGTCCTGCCCGGCGCGGCGCTGGGGACGGCGCTCTGGTTCGCCGTTTCCCTCCTCTTCACCGCATACGTCGCCCACTTCGGCTCTTATGACAAGACGTACGGCACCCTCGGCGCGATGATCTCCCTTCTGATCTGGCTCTGGCTCGGCAACCTGGCGTTCCTGATCGGGGCGCTCTTCAACGCCGAGTCCCAGCGGGTCAGGGGTCGGGGGCTATGACCGCACCGCTCGGGGTGGACCTGGGCCAGAGCTTCGACAGCTTCGAGCACGGTGCCCAGGAGTTCTTCCACCGGCTGGCCGAGATCGGCTGGCCCTCGATGGTGATCGCGCTGGGCTTCTACCTCGCCCATCTGCTCGCCCGCAGCCGTGCCTGGCAGAACACGCTCCGGGCGGCCTACCCGGATCGCTCGGTTCCCTATGCGCGGATCACCGCGGCCTACCTGGTCGGGGCGGGCATGAACAGCGTGGTGCCCGCCCGCGTCGGGGACGCGGTGAAGATCTTCCTCGCCAAGCGCTCGATCCGACGCTCCACCTACCCGACGGTCGTCTCGTCCTTCTTCGTCGGCTCTGTCTTTGACACCTCCGCCGGGATCCTCGTCTTCCTATACGCGCTCACCCAGGGCCTGCTCCCCAAGCCGCCCGAGCTGCCGGACCTGCCCGCCTTCGACATCGCCTTCTGGGCGGAGCACCCGAGCCTGCTCCTGTTCACGGTGACCGCTCTCGGGATCGGGATCGTCGTCCTCTTCATGGTGCTCGCCCGCCGGGTCGAGGCGTTCTGGGACCGGGTCAAGCAGGGAGCGATCGTGCTCGCGACCCCGAGCGTGTACCTGCGGACCGTCGCCAGCTGGCAGGGCATCGGCTGGGTCCTGCGGTTCTGCTCGTTCTGGTTTTTCCTGGACGCCTTCCACATCGGCGGCTCGTTCCAGAACGTGATGCTCGTCATGAGCGTGCAGACGGTCTCGACGCTCTTGCCGCTGACGCCTGGCGGCGCCGGCGCGCAGCAGGCGCTGCTGGTCGCGACGCTGGTCGGACCCGGGCCGATCGCGGTACTCACCTACTCCGTCGGCCAGCAGATCGCTGTCGCCGCCTGGACGGTCGTGCTCGGCGCGCTCGCGCTGATCTTCGTCTTCCGCACCACCGACTGGCGCCGGCTGCTCCGCAGCGCGAGCCGGGAGGC
>DASXSZ010000175.1:0-4271 GCA_036505735.1 Solirubrobacterales bacterium | reverse complement strand
TGGCGGGGATCAGCGGGACATCGCCCAGCAGAGCGCCGACGACGCGCTGGTGGCGATTCTCGGCAAGCTGGATGACTTCAGGGGTGAGAGCCGCTTCACGACGTGGGCATACAAGTTCGCGCTGTACGAGGCCGCAGCCAGTGTCAGGAAGCGAGCATGGCAGGGACGGGAGCTCCCGCTCGAGGCGGACGCCTGGCCGCGCGTCGCCGATCCGGGTTCGGCCCCTCACCGCGAGGCCGAGACGAGCGACCTGCTCGCCGCGATACGCGAGGAGGTCGAGTCGAGCCTGAGTCCCCACCAGCGCGAGGTGCTGGTCGCGCTGGCGCTGAACGAGGTGCCGATCGACGTACTGGCCGAGCGGCTCAACACGACCAGGGGAGCGCTGTACAAGGCGCTGCACGACGCTCGCAAGCGCCTCCGCTCCGCGCTGGTGGAACGCGGGATGAGCTTGGAGGAGCATCAGGTGGAGGAGAGCGAATGAACGAGCAATCGTCACAGGACCGGCTGCTTGGCCGTCTGCTCGGCCCAGCGGGGCCCGAGATCAGCTGCGAGCGCTGCTTCGAGGAGCTGGACCGCTACGTCGAGCTCGAGTTGGCCGGAGCCGACGTCGACGCCGCGATCCCGGGAATGCGGGCGCATCTCAACGGCTGCTCGGCGTGCGCGGAGGACCACGAAAGCCTCCGCGCCCTGCTCAGGGAGCGGGCCGGCTCCTGAAGCCGAGCGGCGCTCACTTCTTGAAGGAGATGACCTGCTGGATCCCGCTCGGGCGGTTCGTGTAACGCATGGTGATCAGAGGCAGCGGGGCGAAGTCGATCTCCTCGGTGGTGGCGCTTGCGCGCCACGCCGCCGGATCGGAGGTCCCGGACTGGCTGGTGAGCTGGTCGCCCGCCGCCTGGATTGCCGTCCAGACATCCTGGCGGCAGGCCCCGAGGTGGCCCTTGCCGCAGTAGGTGAGGCTGAACTGGTCCGGGATCCGCTTCTTGGAGAGCAGGGCCCTGACGTCGCGGTCGAAGTACTGGAACCAGCCCACCTCCTGGCCCTGCGGTGGCTGCTCGAAGCGGGTCAGCAGCGTGTTCAGCTCCGTGATCAGCGTCTGCCCCAGTCTTGCGGCCATCGCGTTGTTGACGATCAGCGGGTAGGCCGCATCCATGATCGCCGCGCCCGGGGAGTCGATCAGCCCATCGCCGTTCAGGTCGAGGCGGTTGCCCCCATGCCGCCGCCACTGGACCAACTGGTCGAGCATCTGCCTGGCCTGCGGCGAGGGCGGCGTCGAGCCACGGAGCAGCTTCGCCAGCAGGGGCACCATGACGATGGCGCGAACGTCCTGCGTGGCCGAGGCGTTCATCGCCGAGGTGATCGAGGCCGGAGACCACTTTCCGTGCCGCGCGAGGCGCTTCAGGTTGAAGTTGAGCAGGTCGACGCGCTGCACCGAGGAGTTCCTGCCCCATTCGTCGTCCGCGGCCCCGAATCCACGAGCCGCGCCGTTGTTCCAATTGGTCATGTAGCCCTGCCTGTTGTCCTGCCCGTGCATGTGGGCCATGGGCTTGACGAAGCCCTGCCACTCGTACTGTCCGGTCCCCTTGGTGGGCAGGCCCGGGTCGACCTGCGGGTTGCGGATCGGGAGGCGGCCGCTCGTGTACTCGGCGATGTGCCTGCTGTCCACGTAGAACGAGTTGAACGTCTGCGGGGTAAGGGAGGCGGCCTGGAAGAAGGTCTGCGGATTCTTGACCTGACCATCCGAGAGGCGCCGGAAAAAGAGCTGGTCGAGGACGTCCTTGCCGTAGCTCGAGCGCTTCGCGGAGATCGCGACCCACCGGCCCTGGACCCGGCCGTACCCCTGGACCGGGCCGTGGACGGTCGTCAGGAAGCTCACCGGCTTGCCGTTCAGGGTGCCGGCGTCGAAGTGGCCCATGCTGCGGCACTTGCCCTTGTACCTGTACCTCTCCGTGCTGCCGCCGCAGAGGGTCTCCGCGAACTCGTCGATGATGTCCGAGCTCGCGGAGGTGAGCGTGGTCGCGAAGCGCGGGGTGCGGCCGATCAGCAGGTAGCCCGGGAACGGCGCCGAGGTGGCGCCGCGCCAATGCAGGTGCGGCGCGTGCATGTCCACCTCGATGACGAGGCCGGGGAAGAAGTAGCTGATCTGGGGGCCGCCGACCATGATCGGATGCCCGGTACTGGAGTGCCGGCCAGTCGTCATCAGCACATTGCTGGCGTAGGTCTTCCTGAACGAGTACTTGCGGGCGATGCTGGCTGGCACTGCGGGGGTCGGGCTGAAGCTCCCGTTGTCGAGCACCACACTGCCCGGATGTTTCTCGGGGATGTGCCCGTAGGGGAAGTTGCCGTTCACGGTCGTGACGTTCCTCGGATTCTTGAACTGCCGCAGGTCGTTGAAGGCCGCGAAGCCCCGTCGAGCGCCGAGCCTGTGGTCAAGCCCGCTGAGGAACTCGGAGTCCTGGGCCTCACGACCGCCCCCCTGGCCCAGGAACTGGCCCTTGAGGGCGTTCACGGCGTAGACGTCGTTGCGCGTCCAGGGGGCATTCGTGGAGTTGCTCGCGGCCAGGTAGGCGTTGATGCCCTGGACGTAGGTGTCGATGTCGCGCAGGACCGCGCGACCCTCCTTGCCCTGTCGCTTCAGGGCCTTGGTCTGCAGTGAGACGAAGGACTCGGTCTGGGCGCTGGGGACGAAGTTCTGAAGCGAGGACACCAGCCCGATGGCGCTCAGCCCGGGGGCGCCGATCGCGGCGACCCGCGAGTCGTAGCGAGCCTGCTGGAGAAGGAGCCCGCGGTCCTCGGCGAGGATCCACCCGGCGGCCTCGATGCCGCCCGCACGGGTCTTCGCGTACACGTGCGGGATGTTGAACCGGTCCCGCAGGATCGTCACTCCCGGGAACGGCACGCTCTCCTGGGTGGTCGGCCCGTCGGTGTCGATCCCGAGCTTCTCGGACTTGAAGTCGGTGAAGAGGTCGTTCGAGGTGACGTGATCGAAGAGCGGGGTCAGCGCGTTGTACATCTGCGCCTGGGCATCGGCGCCGGCCCCGGGCAGCTGGTATTGGCCCGACGGCAGGATGTTCCTGGCGATGATGGTCTGGTCCTTGGCGGTGGCGCTCGAGCAGGCCACCAACGCGAGCACCGCGACTCCGGCGGCGATCAGCACGCGTCGCATCCGGCGACTTCCCTCTCTCTTTTTGTCCCTCCCGCTCTTCCCGAGCGGCGGCGGGCACGCTAACAAACCATCACCTCCGGCGGCGGGGATGCCCTCGGAGCGATCAGTTTCGAGCGCGATCAGATCAGATGCGCAGGGCTAGCCGGCTGCCGCCATGGCGGTGATCGACCCCACGCGCACGCCGGTCTCCTCCCAGCTTGCGCCCCGATCGCCGCTTCGCAGGACCCGGCCGTCCGCCATTCCGGAGATGAGCTCGCTGTCCGTCGCCGCGAGCGCGTACGGCATCGACTCGCCCGGCAGCTCCAGCCCCGTCCAGCCGTCCCCCTCCCAGCGGTAGAGCCCTCCGCGGGCGTCCTCGCCGCTGTGCGCGGCGCCCGGACCCGACGCCGCGGAGACGTACCAGCGCTCGGGATCCTCGGGATCAACGGCGAGCGCCCAGCAGTAGCGCAGGTCGCGCCCGGAGTCGACGGCCTCCCAGGTCCGCCCGCCGTCGCGGCTCCAGGCAGCCCCGTCGCCAGCCGCCTGGTAGGCGCGCCCATCCGCCGTCGGGTGCCAGGCGATGTTGTGGGCGTCCCGCTTGGCGCCGGGGCGATGATCGGTGAAGGAGGCGCCGCCGTCGTCGGTGTACATCAGCCCGCCCAGCTCGATGCCGACCAGCAGCCGCTCGGCGCGGTGCGGGTCGGGGGCGATCCAGCGGACGTGATGGGTCCAGGGCCGCGGCGGAAAGCTCCACTGATCCTTCGAGGGGATGTCCTGGAGGGCCTGCAGCTCGCTCCATTGCCCGCCATCGCGGGAGACGAAGAGGCGGCTGGGCTCGGTGCCGGCATAGAGCGCTCCATCGGCCGGGCCGATCGCCACCGAGAGGACATCCGGCTCCGGCAGGTCCACCTGCTCCCAGCTCTCGCCGGCGTCCTCGCTCAGCAGCAGTCCGCTTCCGCGCGTCCCGACCAGCACCCGGTCGCCGGCTGCGGCGACGCACTGCGCCCCGGCTCCCTCGAGTGCGGGCTCGGCGCTCCAGGAGCGCCCGCCCTCGAGCCGCATGAGCCGGTCATCGCGAGTGCAGACGAAGGTGGCCATTGGGATCCGCCTCGGGCGTCTTCCCGCTGGC
>DASXSZ010000174.1:0-7457 GCA_036505735.1 Solirubrobacterales bacterium | reverse complement strand
TCCCCCTATCGCGAGATCCGCGACGAGGCGCGTGAGCTGATGGAAGACCGCTTCATCGAGGTGTTCGTCAAGGCCTCCGTCGAGGTCTGCGCGGAGCGCGACGTCAAGGGCCTCTACGAGAAGGCCTTCAAGGGCGAGATCAAGGAGTTCACCGGCGTCTCAGACCCGTACGAGCCGCCGCTCAACCCCGAGCTCACCCTGGACACCGAGCACCAGTCGCCGGAGGAGTCGGCGAACGCGATCCTCTCGCTGCTCGAGGAGCGGCAGCTGATCCCGGCGGCCCAGCCCGCCTAGTTGGATCCTCCGCTTCGCTTGGGCGGCAGCTCGGGCTCGCCGAGGTCATAAGTCGGATAGGCGCAGAAGGAGTCGAACATCTTGTGGGAGGGGCCGTGAAAGTCCGAGGAGGCCGTGGGGGCCAGGCCCCGCTCCCGGCAGAGCTCGAGCAGGAACTTCGTCTGCGCCCGATCGTGCGCCGGGTAGAAGCACTCGACGCCGTCGAGGTCGAGGTCGCCGATCAGGGAGGCGACCTCGTTCGGGTCGCTCATGTCCCAGAAGGGGTGGGCGAGCACGGCCGCCCCTCCCGCCCGGTGGATGAGCTCGGCCGCCTCGGTCGCGTCGGGCCAGCGCCGCGGGACGAAGGCCTTCGCACCGGGAATCAGCCATTCCTCGAAGAAGGCGCTCATCCCCTCGGGCTCGACGCCGGCCGCCTTGGCGATGTGCGGGCGACCGACCGACGAGGCGTCCCCCGCCTGCGCGATCGCGTCCCCGAAGCGCACGGGGACCCCCTGGGCGTTGAGGCGCTCGACGATCTCCTCGGCGCGCGTGATGCGCTCCCGCTGCGCGCGCTCGCAGGCGGGCGCGATCGCGGTCGTGTCCACCCAGTACCCGAGCATGTGCATGTCATCGACGCTGCCGTGAACGCAGGAGATCTCCGTCGCCGGGATCAGCACGATGCCCGCCTCCATGGCCGCCGCCGCGGCTTCCGCCACCCCGTCGATCGCGTCGTGGTCGGTGAGCGCGAGGGTGGTCACCCCGGCATCTCCTGCGGCCGCGACCACCCCCGCGGGCGGCAACTCCCCGTCGGAGAACGTCGAGTGGCTCTGAAGGTCCATCATCGGCGGCGCAGGATATGAGGATCTCAGCGAAAGCCGACTACGCCGTCCGCGCAGCCGTCGAGATGGCGGCCGCCGGCGACGAGCCCGTGAAGGGCGAGAGGCTCGCCGAGGCGCAGGACATCCCACTCCAGTTCCTGGAGCACATCCTCCTGGAGCTCAAGCACGCCCGGCTGGTCCGCGCGCGCCGCGGCGCCCGCGGCGGCTACTGGCTCGCGAAGCCGCCGGAGGAGATCACGCTCGCGAGCGTGATCCGGGCGGTCGAGGGACCGCTGGCGAACATTCAGGACCAGGCCCCGGAGGCGACCAAGTACCCGGGCAACGCCGAGCCGCTCAGCGACGTCTGGATCGCGGTCCGCGCCTCGCTGCGCAGGGTGCTCGAGCACGTCACGATCGCCGATCTTCGCGACGGCAAGATCCCCGACGACGTCCTCGAGCTGACCCGGGACGAGGGCGCCTGGGTCACCCGCTAGCGCCGATCGTCACTAACTAAACCGACCAATTAGGGGGAAAAGCGCGTCTCCGCTATCTTGCGGGCTCGCTTTTACGACCCTTTCGGTCATAAAAGGGAACAAGGTGGAAAAGCGGCCTTCGTCCGAGCGGCCGCGCCCCAAACCCCAGCCCCATGGACCCCAAGATCGTCTTCTTCGGCTTCGGCGTCGGCTTCCTGGTCGGAATGACCGGCATGGGCGGCGGCTCCCTGATGACGCCGCTGCTCGTCCTCCTCTTCGGCGTCAAGCCCACCACCGCCATCGGCACCGACATCGCCTACGCCGCCCTCACCAAGACGGCCGGCAGCTGGCGACACCTGAAGCTCCGGACGGTCAACATGCCGCTCGTCTACTGGATGGCGATCGGCAGCGTGCCGATGGCGATCCTCGGCGTCTGGATCCTCGACCTGCTCAAGCGCAAGCTGGGGGATCAGCTCGACGAGACGGTGTTCGCGATCCTGGCCGCCTGCCTGCTCGTGGTGGGCGCCGCCACCCTGCTCCGCGGGCTCTTCCTGGCGAAGAAGATCCAGGAGCGCGATGACTTCGAGATGCACACGCGGCACAAGGTTGCCGCCGTCGGGATCGGCGCCACCACTGGCTTCGTGATCGGGCTCAGCTCGGCCGGAAGCGGGACGCTGATCGGGATGATGCTGCTCACCGTGTACCGGCTCAGGCCGCAGAAGGTGGTCGGCACGGACGTCGTCCACGCGGCGATCCTCCTCTGGGCCGCCGGCATCGCACATGCGATCGGCGGCAACGTGGACTACGGGCTGATGGGCAACATCCTGGTCGGCTCGGTGCCGGGGGTGATCATCGGCAGCAACCTGTCGGTGAAGTGGCCGCAGGGGATCCTCAGGGGTGCGCTGGGCGTGATCCTGATCGGCGCGGGTCTGACGATCATGAACAAGGCCGACACGGACCTGGTCCCGTGGGTCGTGCTCGCCGCGGCGGTGGCGGTCGCCGCACTCTTCGTGGTGCAGATGGCCCTGCGCAAGGAGGTCGAGCACGATCCGGAGGAGCAGCGCGAGCTCGAGGCCGAGCGGGAGCTCGAGGCGGAGCGCAGGCGCGAGCCGGTACTGGCGGGCGTCGAGGACTAGCGGCCTTCGCTCCAAACGAGAGCGGCCTGGCGGGCGCTCAGCCGCAATACTCCCCCGCCGTGTTCGAGAAAGTCCTGATCGCGAATCGCGGCGAGATCTCGATCCGGGTGGCCCGCACGCTGAAGGAGATGGGGATCGGATCGGTCGCCGTCTACTCCGAGATCGAGCGCGACGCGCCACACGTGCGCGAGGCCGATGAGGCCTATCTGCTCGGCCCGGCCACGCCCGCCGAGAGCTATCTGAACGTCGAGAAGATCCTCGAGGTCGCCTCCACGGCGGACGCCGAGGCGATCCACCCCGGCTATGGCTTCCTGGCTGAGAACGCGCCCTTCGCCGCCGCCTGCGAGAAGGCAAAGATCACCTTCATCGGCCCGCCCGCGAAGGCGATCGAGGCGATGGGCTCGAAGACCGAGGCGCGCCAGATCATGCAGAAGGCGGGGGTGCCGATCGTGCCCGGCGCCACCGAGCCCGTCAAGGACGTCGCGGCGGCCAAGAAGCAGGCCAAGGAGATCGGCTACCCGATCGCCTGCAAGGCGGCCGGCGGTGGCGGCGGCAAGGGCTTCCGCGTGGCCCAGAGCGAGGACGAGCTCGAGGAAGCCTTCGAGGGCGCCTCGCGCGAGGGCGAGAAGTTCTTCAGCGACCCGACCGTCTACCTCGAGCGCTACCTCGAGGACCCGCGGCACGTCGAGGTCCAGGTGCTGGCCGATGCGAAGGGAAACGTCATCCACCTCGGCGAGCGCGATTGCTCGATCCAGCGCCGCCATCAGAAGCTGATCGAGGAGTCGCCCGGCCCCCAGGTCGACGACGAGATGCGGGAACGGATCGGCAGGATCGCCACGGAGGCCGCGGCGGCGGTCGGCTACCGCTCGGCGGGGACCGTCGAGGGCCTGCAGGTCGGCGAGGACTACTTCTTCCTCGAGATGAACACCCGCGTCCAGGTGGAGCACTGCGTGACCGAGATGGTCACCGGGTTCGACATCGTGCGGGAGCAGATCCGGATCGCGGCGGGCGAGCAGCTCTCGATCTCCCAGGACGACGTCGAGCTGCGGGGACACGCGATCGAGTGCCGGATCAACGCCGAGGCCGCGCACAAGAACTTCGCCCCCGCACCCGGGCGGATCACCACCTACCGCGAGCCCGCGGGACCGGGCGTGCGGGTCGACTCGGGGGTGGAGGCCGGTTACGAGGTCACGCCGATGTACGACCCGATGTTCGCCAAGCTGATCGTCTGGGACCTCGATCGCGAGAAGGCGACCGCCCGGATGCTGCGGGCGCTCGAGGAATACGAGATCGGGGGCATCACGACGCTCGTCCCCTTCCACCGGGCGATCCTGGCCACCAAGCAGTGGGCCAAGGGCGAGACGTGCCGCGACCTGACGGAGAACCGCAAGTGGCTCAAGTCGCTCGAGCCGGAGGCCGCCCCCAGCCCGGCAAGCGCGGACGAGGCCGCGGTCGACGGCAAGGCCGAGCGCAGCTATCAGGTCGAGGTCGGCGGGAAGCTCTTCGACGTCAAGGTGATCGGCGAGGCCCCTCCGGCTGCGACAAACCCCAGCGCCGGCCTCCGCAAGCCCCCGAGGCGCGAGCGCGCCGCGGGCGGCGGGGGCGCCTCGGCCGCCACCGAGGACCTGACCTCACCGCTGCAGGGGACCGTGCTGCGGGTCGCGGTCGAGAAGGGGGACGAGGTCTCCGAGGGTGATCTGATCTGCGTGATCGAGGCGATGAAGATGGAGAACGAGATCACGGCCCACCGCTCCGGCAAGGTCGCCGAGCTGCCGATCACGGACGGAGCCGCCGTCACCAACGGCGACCTGCTCGCGAGGATCCAGAGTTGAACGGGTCGCGCTGTCGCGCGCCCTCGCATCTCGCTACTTCGCGCCGAGCTTCGCCGCGGCCTCGCGGATGTTCTTGACCGTGGCGTCGGGGGCCTTGCGCCCCTCGAGCTTCTCGCCGTGCCGGTTCACCCAGATCACCGGCACGTTGAGCTTCACAGCCGGGCCGATGTCAGCGTCGTATCCCGAGGCGATGTGAACCCAGCCCTTCTTGCCGCCGATGCGGCGCGCGCACTCGCGCAGGTGGGTGGGATCCGGCTTGTAGCTGCGCACCTGCTGGGCGGTGACGACCAGGTCCAGCTCAGTGCGCAGGTGACGGCGCGAGATGCCCAGCAGCTTGTCGTCGATGTTGGAGATGATTCCGATCTGGTAGCGCTCCTTGAGGCGGTCCATCGCGGCGTTCGCCTCGCGAAAAGGGGGCCATGACCCCACGCTGTCGGGCAGGAACTGGGCGCGCGAGGGCTCGATCGTCCAGTCGATCTCCTCGGCCACCTGCACGGCAGCCCTGCGCAGCACCTCGGCGTAGAGCTCATAGGAGCCGGACATGATGTGGGCCTGAATCTCGAAGAAGCGGTCCAGGAAGGCCCTCTCGTCGATCGTCAGGCCGTCGCGATCGGCCTCCCTCTTGAAGGCGTCGCCGATGCCCTTCTCCCAGTCGATCAGGGTGCCGTAGCAGTCCGTGGTCACCCACTCGATGTCTTTCAGCTTCGGAAGGGCCATGAGAGCCGCGGGATTATGGCAATTTGCATTTTTTCGGCGCCGCCGCCCACTTGAGCGGCCCAAACCGGGCCTCGTATAACCTGGCGCGGCCTTTGGATCTGCTCGAGTATCAGGGAAAGCAGCTCTTCGCCCGCCACGGGGTTCCCGTTCCCGAAGGACGCGTCGCGGACACCGTTGAGGCCGCCGTTGAGGCCGCCGGCGAGATCGGCTACCCGTGCGTGATCAAGGCCCAGGTGCAGATCGGCGGGCGCGGCAAGGCCGGCGGCATCAAGGTCGCAGAGGACCGCGCCCAGGCTGAGGAGCACGCGAGCGCGATCCTCGGGATGGATATCCGCGGCCCCCGGGGCGAGGGCCCGTTCACGGTCCACCAGGTGTGGGTCGAGCGGGCTTCCGAGATCGACGCCGAGTACTACTCGTCGATCATCCTCGACCGCTCCGCGAAGAAGCTGCTCGCCATGCTCTCGACCACGGGCGGCATGAACGTCGAGGAGATTGCGGAGAAGGATCCGGAGGCGTTGGTCAGGCGGCACATCGAGCCGAACGAGGGATTTGGCGATGCTCAGGCCGAGGCACTGGCCTCAGACGCGGGCGTCGCGGAGGACGCGCGCGAGAAGACCGCGGCCCTGCTCACCAAGCTCTACCAAGCCTTCAACGAGAGCGACGCAACCCTGATCGAGGTCAACCCGATGGTTGTCACGAAGGACCGCGACGTGATGGCTCTCGACTCCAAGGTGACGATCGACAACTCGGCCCTCTTCCGGCACGAGGAGCTTGCCGGCCTCGAGGAGAGCTTCATCGAGGATCCACAGGAGCGCATGGCCAAGGAGAAGGGGCTCACCTACGTGAAGCTCGACGGCGACATCGGCATCCTCGGCAACGGCGCCGGGCTCTGCATGTCCACCCTCGACGTCGTCGCCCAGGCGGGCGGCAGCCCCGCGAACTTCCTGGACGCCGGCGGCGGCTCCAAGGCGGAGGCGATCATCGACGCGCTCGAGGTGATCACCTCGGACCCCAAGGTCGTCGCGATCCTCTTCAACATCTTCGGCGGGATCACGCGCTGCGACGAGATCGCCAAGGGCATCATCGAGGCGTCCCAGCAGATCGAGATCGGCGTGCCGCTCGTCGTCCGCCTCGACGGCACCAACTCCGAGGAGGGCCTCGGGCTCCTGGCGGATGCCGATCTGCCCAACCTTCACGTGGAGAAGACGATGCTCGGAGCGGCGGAGAAGGTCGTCGAGCTCGCCAGGTCCGGAGGAGCCGGCTGATGTCGATCATCGTCGGCGACGAGACGAAGCTGGTCATCTCCGGGCTGACGGGCCGCGAGGGCTCGTTCCACGGGCTCCGCAACCGCGACTACGGCACCGACGTGGTCGCCGGGGTGACGCCGAAGAAGGGCGGGCAGGACGTCGAGGGCATCCCGGTGTTCGACACCATCAAGGAGGCCGTCGACGAGCGCGGGGCCAACACCTCGATGATCTTCGTCCCGGCGCGGTTCGCCGCGGCGTCGATCAACGAGGCGATCGACGCGGGCATCGGGACGGTGATCGCGATCACCGAGCACATCCCGGTGCACGACATGCTCGCCACCTACTGGAAGGCGCGCGACGCGGGCGTCCGGCTGTTCGGGCCCAACTGCCCCGGGGTGCTCAGCCCAGGCAAGGCGAACGTGGGGATCATCCCGGCTCAGTTCTTCGAGCAGGGATCGATCGGCGTCGTCTCCAAGTCAGGGACGCTGACCTACCAGATCGGCAACGAGCTCAAGCAGGCCGGCCTCGGCAACTCGACCATCGTCGGGATCGGCGGCGATCCGATCGTCGGCTCCGACTTCATCGACGTGCTCACGCTGTTCGAGGAGGACGACGAGACCGAGCTGATCGTGATGGTCGGCGAGATCGGGGGCGACGCCGAGGAGCGGGCCGCCGAGTTCATCGCCGAGAACGTCTCGAAGCCGGTGGTCGCCTACATCGCCGGATTCACCGCGCCGCCCGGCAAGCAGATGGGCCACGCCGGGGCGATCATCTCCGGCTCATCCGGGACTGCGGAGGCCAAGAGGCAGGCGCTCGAGGTGCAGGGCATCCGCGTCGGCAAGAGCCCGACCGAGACGGCCCAGCTGGCCGCGGAGACGATCGGCGCGAAGGCCTAGAGGGGCAGTTCGCCGAGCGTCCGGCTCAGCGGGGACCGAATCGCGTGAATCCGCCCGCCGGGGGA
>DASXSZ010000173.1:0-2856 GCA_036505735.1 Solirubrobacterales bacterium | reverse complement strand
GTCGCGGCGTGAGCGGATGTCGAGCAGGAAGATGTCGGCAAGGTCGCCGACGCTGATCTGGCGGAATGCGCGCGTCGGATCGGCGGGGTCGGGCGGCCGCGCGGGCAGCCACTCCCATCGCGCTCGAAGGGCCGCCGCCTGGCGGTCGGCCCAGGGGCCGTGCTGCTCCGGATCGTGAGCGTCGGACCCTCCCGCCCAGGCTCCGTCGGCGAGCTCGTGGTCATCCAGCGTGGGGATGATCGGGATGGCCCGGTGCAGCGCCTGCACGTCGGGATCGCGGTGGTATTGGCGGTACCGGGTTCGGTACTCCTCCAGGGTCCTGCATTCCCCAAGCGGATCGAACGGCCGGCCGATGTCGGCCCCGGGGGTCTGTCCCTTGGCGGGGATGTTGGACGCCTCATAGATGTAGTCGCCGAGGTGGAGCAGGAAGTCGAGGTCGTCTCGCTCGGCGATCCGCGCGTACGCGTTGAAGAAGCCGGCGTTGTGCTTGGCGCAAGAGCAGGTGGCGAAACGCAACCGGTCCGCCTCCGCCCGCAGCGTCCAGGTGCGTCCGAGCGGCGAGTCCTGGCCGCCCGAGCTGAAGGCGTAGTGGTAGGTCCGCCCAGGCTCAAGCCCGCTGACGTCGACGTGGACCGTGTGGTCGTGCTCGGCCTCTGCCGTCACCTCACCGGAGAGCACGACGTCGGACAGCTCAGGGTCTCGGGCGACCCGCCATGCGACCGGCACCGAGTCCTCCTCGGAGTTGACCCGGGTCCAGATCATGACCCGGTCGGTCAGCGGATCGCCACTTGCGATCCCATCCAGGAACCGCTCAGAGTCGGGCACGGGTGTACTTGTACTCGCTCGCGTCGCCGCGCGGCGCCCGACCTCAGACGGTGCGCGTCCCGCCGCGCCTGCCGCTGTAGAAGATCAGCAACGCGACGATCGCCAGCGCGAACAGGACGGGGTGAACGATTACCCACGGGGAGGAGGGGCAACCGGATGGGCGGTGCCGGGCTCGAACCGACGACCTTCTGCTTGTAAGGCAGACGCTCTCCCAGCTGAGCTAACCGCCCTGGTTGGCGACGATTATGCCGGTTCACTGCACCTACTCGTGCCTGCACGGTGGGAAGGTGGCGTCGCACATGTCCTACCAGCCGATCCCCGGGCTCCCGGCGGACGACGCCGCGTACCTCGCCGAGCTGACCGGCGAGCCCGGCTGATCGGGCCGCTGCGAGAATGGCGGCGATGGACCGCTCAATCCTCTGGCGGGCCGCCGCCGCGCAGGTCCTGGCGGTGACCGCGGTCTCGCTGATTCTCGCCGTGACCCTGCCGCGTTCCTTCTTCGACGACTGGGGCTGGCTCACGGGGCCGGTGGCCTGGCTCGGCTGCGCCGGTCTGACGGCCTGGGCCCTGCACCTGAACGTGCGAGGCGTGCTGCTCGGGGCGGTGCTCGCGGGGATCCCGAGCGCCCTCGCGGTTCTCGCCGGCGTCCACTGGCTTGGAGTGGCGATTGCGATCGCCGCCTTCGCCGCCTGGTGCGCCTGGCTGGCGCGGCGACCCGGGGGCGCGGTTTGGACCTAGGGATCGAGAGCCGAACGGCCCTGGTGATGGCCGCCAGCCGCGGCATCGGCCGGGGCATCGCCGGCGCGCTCGCTCGGGAGGGAGCCCGCGTGGCGATCAGCAGCCGCTCCGAGGAGGCGCTCGCCGCCGCGGCCGAGGAGATCGGCGGCGACGTCGGCGTCTTTCCCGCGGATACCGGCGATCTCGAGCGGCTCCGTGGGCTGCCGGGCGAGGTGGCCGAGGCGCTCGGCCCGGTCGAGATCCTGGTAGCGAACACCGGGGGACCGCCGCCGGGCGGTGCGCTCGACAACTCGCCGGAGGAGTGGGAGGCGGCCTTCCGCTCGCTCGTGCTGGCGCCGCGGGTGCTGCTCGAGGGGGTCGTGCCCACGATGAGGGAGCGCGGCTGGGGGCGGATCGTGAACGTCTCGTCCAGCTCGATCCGCCAGCCGATCGGAGGCCTGACGCTCTCCAACGCGAACCGGCTCGCTGCGCTGGGGCTGCTCGAGACCCTCGCCGACGAGGTGGCCGGCGATGGGATCACGGTCAACACCGTCGCGACCGGCATGTTCGCCACCGAGCGGCTCGCCGACCACGAGGGGTCGCTCGAGGGAGCCGAGGCGGCGGCCAGGGAGCGGGTCCCCGCGAAGCGGCTCGGGACGCCGGAGGAGTACGGCGACCTGGTGGCCTTCCTGTGTTCGGAGCGGGCCGCCTATCTCACGGGAGCCGTGATCCCGCTCGACGGCGGCCTGCTCCGGTCGGTGTGACGTTCAGGCCGTGGCCGGCCTTGGAGCCCGCCGGAGCGCGAGGAGCAGCCAGAGGCCGCCGCCGACCATCATGACCACGCTGATCAGCTGAGCCTGGGTGAGGCCGATGGCAACGTCCTCGTTGCGGCGGATGAACTCGACCAGGAAGCGCTCGGTCCCCGCGAGCAGGAGGTAGAGGGCGAAGAGCAGGCCGTTGCTGAGCCGATCGCGCAGCTGCCAGAGCAGCAGGGCGACCAAGCCCATCACGAGAGTCTCGTAGACCGGGGTGGGATGGACGGTCTGGTCGATGGGCTTGGTTCCGTCCGGGTAGGCCATCGCCCAGGGACCGTCCCAGGCCTTGCCGTAGTCGCCGTCGCCAGAGACCTGACAGCCGCAGCGCCCGATCGCATAGCCGACGGCGAGCGCCGGAGCGGCCACGTCGAGCAGGGCGAGGGTGAGGTAGCCGCGCCACCACGCCCAGAGGAAGACGCCGATCGCTCCCCCGACCACACCGCCGTACCAGACCAGCCCGGAGCCCGAGAAGATGTTGCCGAGCAAGTCACCCTTGACG
>DASXSZ010000172.1:0-1557 GCA_036505735.1 Solirubrobacterales bacterium | reverse complement strand
TCGTACATGCTCGCGCCGATCAGCTCGGCGTCGGTGTGCGCGCCGACCCAGGCGTCCTTGAAGCGCCAGCCCTCGCGCTCTTCCGTGCGATCCCACTCGTCTGCGTTGAGATTGAAGATCTTGATGCGGAAAGCCTAGTAGTAGGACTTTGTTAAACCCACGGCAACCGATTTCGCCTTATCTCAGCCGTTTTCGGCGCCGCCCTATTTGCCACCCGTTGCCACCGCTTGCGACTGCTCTGCTCCATAAACGCTCCATCCCGCGTTGTCGGCCTTGGCTACGCGGAAGGCGCGATGCTGTCGCGGCCCGCCGCCGTCTCGCTGGCCTCCAGGCGATTGCGAAAGTGGGGCCGTGAGGGGGAACGCGGCGCGGCCGCTCAGAGCGCCCGTGCTCTGCCTATGCAAGAAGCTTGTCGATGCGGCGGCGGACCCTGAGATGCGCCTCGGCCGCTTCGCGTCGGACCGGCTCCGGCACTTCGGCTGTCGATCCTAGGAACCCGCGCGAGAGGAGAACGCGATGGTTGAGGATCGGCGGATCGATCGAGATAAGGTCTCGAACGCCGGCCTGGATCGCGGCGCGCGCCGCGCCGGTACGCGGCCGCCGCTCGGGGGTCCCTACACAGCCTCGCGCCCGCCGGAAAGATCACGACCGGCTCGCCCCAGCGCGCGAGGCGAGCCGCTGTCGCGACTGCGCCGCCCGGTTCGTCGCCCCCGCGCGCCGGGAACGCGCCGAGCGATCGCACGAGCCGCCCGAGCAGCGGTCGCTCGAAGAGCTGGACCTTCGCCATGCTGCGTAACGCGCGCGGATAGAGCGCGAACGCGAGCGCGAGGCTGTCGAATCCCGACAGGTGGTTCGCGCCGAGGACGAAGCCCCCGGCGGCGAGGTGCTCGCGGCCGCGCACCCGCGGCCGGAAGGCGAGCCTGGACAGCGGCTTGCCCACCGCGGCTAGCACGCGGAAGAGCGCGAGGCCCTCGCGTCCGGGCGGTACCGCGCTAGCCGAGATCCGGGAGCCAGCCCTCGCGGTAGCGCGACAGCTCGCTCGCCGGAAAGCGCGCGTACGCCTGCTTCGGATCGTCGGTCTCCTCCTCGACGCCGGCGAGGTGGCGAAGCGCAGCCTCGTCGACCGTGTAGCCGCCCCAGTCCTCGCCGCGCGTCCGATCGCGCGCTCCGACGGCGACGACCATGCACGGCTCGTCGCCTGCGCCGACGATCACGTGCTTCGTCTCCGGCGGGCAATGGACGAAGTCCCATGCCCGCAGACCCCGCTCCTCGCCCTCGACGATCAGCAGCGCCTCACCCGAGACCAGGAGGAAGTCCTCTTGGTCGGCCTCCCAGTGGTGCATCGCCATGGGCTCGCCCGGCCCGAGCACGTAGATGGCGATCCCGAGCTGCGGGAAGGGGAACTCGGGCTCGCCGTCGAAGTCGCAGGCCGCGCCGCGGCCCTCGCGGTCCCACCAGCGCGTCTCGCGGGCGTTCAGGACGAACCAGCCGTCGCCGGTAGGGACGAGCCCGTGCTCGGTCGGCTCGAGCGGCGCCTCCGGAACCATCGCCGGGGAG
>DASXSZ010000171.1:0-11638 GCA_036505735.1 Solirubrobacterales bacterium | reverse complement strand
CCTCGGCGAGCCGCTCCAGCTTGTTCTTCGGCTCGACCATCACATAGGCCTGCTCGACCGAGTCGACGGTCAGCTTCCTCGGCGTGACCCGGATCGTCACCGGGTCGTACATGTACTGCTCGGCGAGCCGGGCGATCGGCGGCGGCATCGTCGCCGAGAACAGCGAGGTCTGGCGCCCCGACGGGCACATGCGCAGGATCTTCTCGACGTCCTCGATGAAGCCGAGGTCGAGCATCTCGTCCGCCTCGTCGAGCACGACGTAGCGGGCGGCGGTGAGCACGAGGGACTGGCGCTGGATCAGGTCCATCATCCGGCCGACCGTGGCCACGACGATCTGGGCGCCCGACCGCAAGCGGGCCTGCTGGTCCCGGATCGGCGCGCCCCCGAAGACCGCGACGACGTTGACCTCCTCGAGGTGCTCGGCGTAGGCGCGGAGCGCCTGGGTCACCTGGATGCAGAGCTCCCGCGTCGGCGTCAGGACGATCGCCTGGGTCTCCTCGTTCTCGGGGTCGATGTACTCGAGCATCGGCAGGCCGAAGGCGGCGGTCTTGCCGCTGCCGGTCTGCGCCTGACCGATCACGTCGTGCCCGGCCAGCAGCTCGGGAATCGCCTGCGCTTGGATCGGGGTCGGCTCGACGTAGCCGAGCTCGTCGAGCGTCTGCAGGAGGCCCTCGGACAAGCCTAGATCGGCGAAGGAGGTCG
Organism: Solirubrobacterales bacterium; assembly: GCA_036505735.1. Classification (GTDB taxonomy): domain Bacteria; phylum Actinomycetota; class Thermoleophilia; order Solirubrobacterales; family 70-9; genus DASUPK01. The sequence continues at coordinate 10,936 of DASXSZ010000171.1, read as the reverse complement.
CGGCCTCCCGGGCGGCGGTGGCGTCGCTCATCAGGCCGAGGGGTCGAGGAGCAGCTTGCCGCTCGTGCGGCGGTCCTGCATCTCCTGGTGGGCGCGCCCCGCCTCGCTCAGCGGATAGGTGTTCCCGATCACCACCTCAAGCTCTCCCGAGGCGACCGCGCCGAGCAGATCCGCGGTCATCGACTGGATCAGATCCCGTCGCTTCGCAATCAGCGCCACCAGCCAGAAGCCGAGCACCGACTTGGACGTCTGCAGCAGGTAGTTGGTCGGCAGCTCGTTCGGGTGGCGGGCGGCATTACCGAAGACCACGATCCGGCCGAGCATGTCGAGGGCATGCAGCTCGGCGTCAAAGCCGGTACCGCTCATGTGCAGCACCACGTCCACCTTCTCCCCGCCGTTCGCCTCCAGGATCGCATCCTTCAGGTCCTCCGCCCTCGAATCGGCCGTCGCATCCGCGCCGAGGCGCTCGCAGAGCGCATGCTTCTCCTCGCTGGAGGCGAGGGCGATCACCTTCGCGCCCGCGCGCTTGGCGAGTTGCACGGCGAGGCTCCCGGTTCCCCCGGCGGCGGCCTCGATGACGACCGCCTCCCCCTCCTCGACGTGGGCGCAGTAGTGCAGCAGCGCATGGGCCGTCAGGCCCTGGAGCAGGAGGCCGGCGGCCTGCTCATCGCTGACCTCATCCGGAAGCGGCACGAGCCAGGCCTCGGGAACGGCTGCCTTCTGGGCATAGCCGCCGTTGGCCATGATGGCCGCCACCCGGCGCCCGTCAGGCGTGGTGCCGCTGATCTCGGCGCCGGGGATCAGCGGCAGGGACTGCTCGGCCAGGTAGTCGTTGCGAATCGCGTGCGTGTCCGCGAAGTTCATCCCGGCGCGGGCGACGTCCACGACGACCTGCCCCTCGGCCGGTTCCGGGTCCGGCAGATCAGCGACCTGCAGCACCTCGGGCCCGCCGAACTCTTCGATCTGAATAGCCTTCACGACCTCAGGATATGTCGCTGACCGCCGTAGGGTCGATTGCCTTTGATTCCGTGCGCACTCCGTTCGGGGAGCGCGAGCGGATGCTGGGCGGCTCAGCCGTCCATTTCTCGCTGGCCGCGAGCTTCTTCACGGACGTCCGGGTGGTCGGCCCGGTGGGCGACGACTTCGGCGACGAGGAGATCCAGGTCCTCGAGGATCGGGGGGTGATCACCGACGACATCGAGCGCGTGGCCGGCGGCGAGACCTTCTTCTGGGCCGGCCACTACGAGTACGACATGAACGTCGCGCACACGGACGACACGCAGCTCAATGTCTTCGCCGACTTCGACCCGAAGCTCTCGGACGAGTCGCGGGACGCGGAAACGCTCTTCCTCGGGAACATCCAGCCCGACCTGCAGCGACAGGTTCGGGCGTCGTGTCAGCGGGTCGAGTTCGCCGCTCTCGACTCGATGAACTTCTGGCTCGACAGCGCGCGAGAGTCACTGAAGCTGGCGATCGCCGAGGTCGATTGCCTGCTGCTCAATGACGCGGAGATCCGGGAGCTGACCGGGGAGCCGAATCTGGCCCGCGCAGCGCGTGTGGCGATGGAGATGGGGCCCGGGGTGATCGTCGCCAAGCGTGGCGAGTACGGGGCGGCTCTCTTTACCGGGGACCAGTTCTTCGCGATCCCGGGCTACCCGCTCGAGGACGTGCGCGATCCGACCGGGGCCGGCGACAGCTTCGCCGGCGGCTTCCTCGGCTATCTCGACAGCCGCCGCGCGGCGGGCGATTCCGTCCTCGACCACGCGGTCCTGCGCCAGGCGATGGCCTACGGCTCGGTGCTCGCGTCGTTCAACGTCGAGGATTTCGGCACCGAGCGGGTGCGCTCGCTCACTCGCGAGCAGATCGACGAGCGGCTGCGCGACTTCCGCCAGATCACCCACTTCGACGTCGAGTCCGTCTCGGGCGCCGCGGACGGCCGCTAGGACCGTAGGCGTGCCTCGTCCAGGTCGAGGTCGGCCTGGATCCGGCGGAAGACGTCCTGCTTGAGCCTGCCGTCGTTGCGCATCTCGAGCAGGGCGGCGCGCTCGGACTCGATCAGCTTGCGGCGCGTGCGGCGGTATCCGGTCAGGGGGTCCTCGATCGGGACCCCGCCGTCCTCCCCTGAGAGCGCCGCCACGCAGCGCGCGAAGCGGGCCTGGTAGACCTCGCGCAGCCGCTGCAGCGCGTTCTCGGGGACGCCGGCCTCGGACGCCTCGAGCTCCTCCAGGCGGTCGAGCGCCGCCTGCGCGGCGCCCAGCCGTGCCACGGCCTCGTCGGGCGACCACGCCTCGTGGGCCCCCAGGCCCAGCCACTTGACGACCAGCGGAAGGGTCAACCCCTGTCCAACGAGAGTGACGAGGATGACGGCGACCGTCAGGTAGATGATCAGGTCGCGGGAGCCGAATGGCGCCCCCGAATCGAGTGTGAGCGGTAGGGCCAGCGCCGCCGCGAGCGAGACGGCGCCCCGCATCCCGCTCCAGCCGATCAGCAGGTTCTCCCTCCAGTCCTCCCCGGGTATGCCCTCCAGCCTGCTCAGGATGCGCCCGAGGGAGACCGGCAGGAACTGCCAGATCATCCGCACGGAGACGACCACCGCGGCGACCATCAGGCCGTAGCCGATGATCGCGCCGGGTGAGAACTGCTCGCCGACCCGGCGCAGGATGTCGGGGAACTGGAGCCCGACGAGCACGAAGAGGATCGCGTTGAGGGCGAAGATGAGCACCCGCCAGAACGCCTGGGCATTGAGGCGCAGATCCGCGTCGAAGATCTCGTGCGAGCGCCACCCCGTGTACAGGCCCGCGGTGACGGCCGCGAGCACGCCCGACGCCCCCACGCCGTCCGCGATCGCAAACGCGGCGTACGCCGTCAGGACGGTCAGCAGGATCGCCAGCGGCGGGTCATCCAGCCGCCGCAGCGCGGCGGCCAGGACCCAGGCGACCGCGAGTCCGATCGCCACCCCGCCCGCGACCCCGACGACGAGATCGACGAAGGCCTCCCCCGCCGAGAAGCTGCCGCTGACCACCGCGGCAAGGGCGACCTTGTAGGAGACCAGCGCGACGGCGTCGTTCGTCATCGCCTCGCCCTCGACCAGGGTCTCCACCCGATCCGAGATCCCGACCCGCTCGAAGGTGGCGATCGCTGAGACCGGGTCAGTTGGCGCGACGATCGCGCCCAGCACCAGCCCCTCGGGCCAGCTGATGCTGGGGATCACCGCCTGGGCGACCGCCGCCACGGCCACCATCGTCGCCAGGCTCAGGCCGAGGACGAGCCAGGTCAGCGAGACCAGCTCGGCGCGAAGCTCCTGCGGCGAGGCCCAGTAGCCCGCCGATTGCAACAGCGGCGGCAGGAAGACCAGGAAGACGACGTCGGGGTCGAGCTCGAGCGAGGGGCCGCCGGGAATAAAGCCGATGCCGAGGCCGCCGAGCACCAGCACGATCGGATAGGGGATCGAAACGAGGTCAGCGAGGCGCACCAGCGCGATCGCCACGGCCACGAGCGCGATCAGGGTCTCGATGTCGTTCACGCGGCGAGTCTACGATTGCGAACTTGGAGCTAACGCCGCCCCTCTCAGCCGAGGACCACGTCGACGGGCCCGACCGAGCCGAGCTCGAGCTGGTCATGTACGGCGACTTTCAGTGCCCGTACTGCACCGCCGCGTATCCGATCCTGCGCCGCATCCGCGACCAGCTGGGCACGAGGCTGCTGTTCGCCTTCCGCCACTTCCCGCTTCGCGACATCCATCCGGACGCCGAGCGCGCCGCCGAGGCGGCTGAGGCGGCCGCCGCACAGGGCGCGTTCTGGGAGATGCACGACCGGATGTACGAATCGCGAGGCGCTCTCAGCCGCGAGGACCTGATCGCCTCCGCCGCCGAACTCGGGCTCGACGCCGACCGGGTCGCTGCCGAGCTCGACTCGGGGGCGCATCTCCCCCGCGTACAACGCGACGTGGACAGCGGCCTGGCCAGCGGCGTCACCGGGACGCCGGGCTTCTTCGTGGGCGGCAGACTGCACGTCGGCTCCTTCGACGCCGCCACGCTGATCTCGGCGCTCGAGGCGTCCGCTGCGCGCTGATCCGCACGCCGCCTGCGTCAGAGGCGGATCAGGACGACGCCGATCGCGAGCACGACCACCGCCCAGGAGAGCCCCTTCAGGGAGGCGTCGAGCGGTCCGGCTAGCTCCGCGACGCTGAGCGGGATGACAGTGCCGTCCTCGAGGCGCTGCTCACCGCTAACTGAGACGGTCTTGCGCCGCAGCCGCCGAACCGGCGTGGAGAGCCGGCGCTGCACGCTGACCAGGCCGAAGCAGCCGGCGGCGACCAGGGCGCCGGCGATGTCCGTCTGCACCGAGGCGAAGGAGAGCGTGTTGACCCACCAGGAGGTGAGCGCAGGGAAGGCCGCCCAGGCGAAGGCGAGCCAGAAGTCCGTGTGGAAGCGCCCGCCAAACAGCTCGAGGTTGTAGGCGACCACGAAGAAGCCGCCGGCCACAACGAACGGAGCGAGGGTGGCCGAGACGATGATGCAGCCCGCGATCCCGATCCCGATGGCGCCCGCGAGGGAGACGCCGGCAAGTCCGATCAGGGCGCGATCGGAGAGCTCAGTCTTGAGCGGGCGCCCGTTCAGCTCGTCCAGGGCGTGGGCGCTGACCCCGACCGCGAGAAAGAAGGCCGCCAAGGTGGCGATAAAGCGGTCGGTATGGATCTGCGAGGCGGCCGCGGCGCCGAACCCGACGTTGGCCAGGTTCCACGCCGTATAGGGCGGATGGAGGATCGTGACGAGGGCGCGCCAGCCACCTCGGCCCAGGGCGTAGAAGGCGGGACGCTTCAGGCTAGCCTGGTCAGCCACGGGTCCCCCAGATCACGACCCCGCCTCCGAAGCTCATCACGCGCGCCTCGGCATCCTCGATCCCGGCCCCTCGCCAGAGCTCGAGCTGCCGGTCGAGGGGCAGCCGCCGGTACAGATCGCTGATGCTGGGGCCGAGGAACCGACCGACCTCGTACCAGTCGCGCGAGATCAGGCGGCCAAGGACCGGCATGAAGGCGCGCGTGTAGAGGTGCCAACAAGCCCGAGCCAACGCGTTGGGCGGCACCATGAACTCCAGGGAGGCAATGCGACCGCCGGGCTTCACCACGCGGGCCAGCTCGTTCAGCGTGCCACCCGGATCGTCCACGTAGCGGAGCAGGTAGGTGAAGGTGAGGTGGTCGAACTGGCCATCGCCGAAGGGCAGCAACTCGGCCTCCCCTCGAACCAGCTCGATGTGCGCGGCGAGGTTGGGGTCCGCGTCCAGCTTCGCCTGCGCGGCGGCAAGCATCTCCGGGCTTTGGTCGAGGCCGACGACCGAGCATCCGTAGCGACCGACGAGCGCCGTGGCCACCATGCCCGTGCCTGTGGCCACGTCCAGCACCCGATCCCCGGCGGCGGCGCCCACCTCACGCACCATTGCCCGCCGCCAGCGCGGGTCCTGGCCGAGACTGAGCAGGGCGCCGGCGACGTCGTAGCGGCGAGGCAGCCCGGAGAAAAGCCGCTGCGTCTCGTCCTTCGTGAGCCGGTTTGCCGACATCGCCACCGTGAGAAGATATGGGCGAAGCGCGGTACCCGAGCAAGGAGGTCCGATGGCGACCAAGCAGGAGACCAAGCAGCCGCAGGCGGACGCATCGCGCGACGGCGACGCTGCCGCAGGCGACACTCTGAGCGTCACCGACAACCGCACCGGCGAGAGCTACGAGATCGAGGTCACGGACGGGACCATCCGGACGATGGACCTCCGCCAGATCAAGGTCTCGGACGACGACTTTGGCCTGATGGGCTACGACCCGGCCTTCACGAACACCGCCTCCTGCCGTTCAGCGATCACTTATATCGACGGCGAGGCCGGGGTCCTCCAGCACCGCGGCATCCCGATCGAGCAGCTCTGCGATCAGTCCACCTACCTCGAGGTCGCCTACCTCCTGATCTTCGGCGAGCTTCCCACCACGCCCCAGCTCGAGCGTTGGGTCTACGACGTCACCCACCACACCTTCGCCCACGAGGACATCAAGAAGTTCAACGAGGGTTTCCGCCACGACGCCCACCCCATGGGCATGCTGCTGGCCAACGTCGGGGCGCTCTCCACCTTCTATCCGGACGCCAAGCACATCGACGACGACGAGGAGCGCTACATGGCCGCGATCCGCCTGATCGCGAAGATGCCGACCCTCGCCGCCTGGGCCTACCGCCACAGCATGGGGCTGCCCTACGTCTATCCCGACAACGAGCTCTCCTACTCCGAGAACTTCCTCTCGATGCTGTTCAAGATGGAGAACACCTACAAGCCCGATCCGCGGCTGGCGAAGGCGCTCGACGTGCTCTTCATCCTGCACGCCGACCACGAGCAGAACTGCTCGACCAACGCGGTCCGGTCGGTCGGCTCCTCCGGGGTCGATCCCTACTCCGCCGTCGCCGCCGGCGTGGCGGCCCTCTACGGGCCGCTGCACGGGGGCGCCAACGAGGCGGTCCTGCGGATGCTGCGCGAGATCGAGACCACCGACAACATCCCGGACTTCCTCGAGCGCGTGAAGAACCGCGAGGAGAAGCTGATGGGCTTCGGGCACCGGGTCTACAAGAACTACGACCCCCGCGCTCGGATCATCAAGAGGCACGTCGAGGAGGTGCTGGAGGCGACCGGCGAGAACCCGCTGCTCGACATCGCCACCGAGCTCGAGAAGCGGGCACTCGACGACGAGTACTTCACCTCGCGCAAGCTCTACCCGAACGTCGACTTCTACTCCGGCCTGATCTACGAGGCGATGGGGATCCCGACCGACATGTTCACGGTGATCTTCGCCATCCCCCGGACCTCGGGCTGGGTCGCGCAGTGGATGGAGCAGAACTCCGATCCGGAACTTAAGATCGCCCGGCCGCGGCAGATCTACACGGGCGAGCGGGATCTGGACTACACGCCGCCGGGAGACCGCCAGGGGCCCGAGAAGATCACTGGGCCTCCCGCCAAGCGGCCGAAGAAGCCGCGGCGCGGCGCGTAAGCGTCACCGGCGGGCGGGTCCTGTCGCCGTAGGAACCTCCCATGGACGCTCAGTAATCGCGTCCATGGGCCCCTCCTAGGGCGCCACCCGCCCGAGTGACGGTTACGCTGCTCGCGGGTGAGCAAGTGGAAGGTCACGGTCCGGCACGGGTCCAGTGTCGGCAGGGAGAAGTTCGGGACGCTGGACGAGGCGATCGATGAGGCCAGGCGGCGGGTTGATCAGGTACGGCAAGAGGGCGGCCTTCCCGCAATCAGCGCCTTTCGCGAGCACACGCCTGATCAGCGTGTCCAGGCCCGGATCGAGATCTCGGGGCCGGGTCTGATCCGCGCACCCGAGGGAGGGATCGACGTGATGGGCGACGGTGCGGCGATCGCCTACACCGGCGCGATCCGCAAACGGCAGATCGAGGCGGACTCCCTCGAAGAGGCCTTCGAGCGTCTCCGGGACGCTCTCGCCGGCTAGGGCTCGCGGCTAATCTGCGCCGATGAGCGAGAGCGTCGAAGCGGGACGGCGCGTGCGCCTGCCGAATGGCGCCGAGCGGCCGATCCAGGTCTTCGTCAACGGCCGCGAGCAGGCCGAGGGTGACGACTACTCGATCCACGGGCGCGAGATCGTGTTCACCCGGCCGCTGATGAAGGAGAAGGTGAGCAGCGGGCGCTGGCTCGCGATGACCCTCGGGCTGTTCGGCAGCTACGGCAAAAATGAGACCGTCGACGTCCACTTCCGCCGGGGCGGCAAGGTCCAGGTGATCTCGGACGCGGAGATCGTCGACTGATGCGCGTCTGCCTGATGATCGAGGGCCAGGAATCGGTCTCGTGGGACGAATGGCTCGCTCTGGCGAAGGCCTGCGAGGAGGGCCCGATCGAGGCGCTCTTCCGCTCCGACCACTACCAGTCGGTGATGGGCCTGACCGATCGCGGCTCGCTCGACGCCTGGAGCACGATCAACGCCTTGGCGGCGGTCACCACGACCCTCCGGCTCGGCGCTCTGGTCTCGCCGGTCACCTTCCGCCACCCCTCGGTCCTGGCGAAGAGCGTGGTCACCGCGGATCACGTCTCAGGCGGCGGCCGGATCGAACTGGGAATGGGCGCCGGCTGGCTCGAGGCCGAGCATGAGACGTACGGCTTTCCGTTCCCGCCCACCGGCGAGCGGGTCCAAATGTTCGAGGAGCAGATCGAGATCGTCCGCCGTCAGTGGGACGAGGCGACTTTCGACTTCGATGGCGAGCACTACAAGATCACCGCAGGCAACGCGCTGCCGAAGCCGCTCTCACGCCCCAACCTAATCGTCGGGGGCCGCGCGAGGCCACGCAGCCTGAGGTTGGCCGCCCCCTGGGCCGACGAGTACAACCTGGTGATGATGACCGCGGAGGAGTGCGCCGAGGCGGTCCCCGCGATCAAGCGGGCGTGGAAGGAGGCGGGGCGTCCCGAGCAGGTGATCTCGCTGATGACGAGCTGCATAGTCGGCTCGGATGAGGTCGACCTGCTCGAACGGGCGCACGCCGTGGCGGAGGTTCGGGGGGATGACGCGACCGACCCCGAGGCCTATCTCCAGGCGGAACGACCGAACTCGCTGGTCGGAACGGTCGCCCAGGTCAGGGAGAGGATCGCGGAGCTCGAGCAGGTCGGCGTGGAACGGGTGATGCTCCAATACCTGCCGCACCGCGACCTCGACGGTGTCGACTACATCGCCGAGCTTGCCGAGTAGCTAAACCGCGGCGGGCTCACCGGCCCCGAGGCCGGAGAGGTCGGCCACCCGCTCGCGATGATCGCGAGGGGTCCCGAGCATGCGGCCGGTGATGCGGCCGCGCTTGAGCCAGAACTGCAGGTCGTGTTCCCAGGTGAAGCCGATGCCGCCGAGGACCTGCAGCGCCGAGGCGGGTACCTCCCAGCCGGCGTCGGCGGAGCGGGCGCCCGCCATCGCGGCGGCCATCGGGAGGGACTCCGGCTCAGCGTCCGCGGTCCAGGCCGCGTAGTACGTCAGCGAGCGGGACTCCTCCGTGGCGAGCAGCATCGCCGCGCAGCGGTGGCCGACCGCCTGGTACGCGCCGATCGGGCGCCCGAACTGCTGGCGCTCCCGGGCGTACTCGACCGCCATCTCCATGGTCCGCTGAGCGATGCCGGTGAGCTCGGCGGCGATCGCGACCGCGAGCCGGTCGCGTCCGGCGTCGACGCCGCCCGGCAGCCGCTCGCCGACGGCGTCAGAAACCATGCCGTAGGGACGGGTGGCGTCGATCGCCTCGAAGGCCTCGAACTCGACCTCAGATGCCGGCGCGAGCAGCGCACCCTCTCCGTCGAAGGTCACCACCACGTCGGCCGTCGGCAGGTCGCAGAAGAGGGTGCTCTGGCCATCGGCGAACCCGCCGAACGCCCCGGTCGCCTCGCCCGAGGCGAGCTTCGGCAGCCACTCCGAACGTTGCTCGTCCGAGCCGGCCGCCGAGATCACCAGCGCGGCGCCGGCGCTGCCGAGCAGCGGGCTGGGGGCGCAGGCGTACCCGGACTCCTCCAGGAGGACGGCGAGCTCGACCATGCCGAGCCCCTGCCCTCCGTCCTCCTCGGCGATCGCGATCCCGGGCCAGCCGAGCTCCGCCATCTCCCTCCAGAGACCCTCGTCGTAGGAGCGGGCCTCCGCGAGCTCGCGCACCTTCTCGGGCTTGAAGCGGGAGGCCAGGAACTCGTGGGCGGTTCGCTTGATCTCCTGCTGCTCGTCGTCCAGATCGAAGTTCATGGCTACCTCAGCCTTGGCAGGCCGAGCACCCGCTCGGCGATGATGTTCTTCAGGACCTCGGTGGTCCCGCCCTCGATCGAGTTCGCCCGGGAGCGAAGGAAGCGGTAGCTCCAGTCCGTCCCGACGCGCATCCCCTCCGGGCCGAGCACCTCGTTGCCGAGCTCGGTCAGGGCCTGGTTGTAGTCGGCCCACTCCCACTTGCTGAGCGATCCCTCGGGGCCGGGGATGCCGGTCTTCATCGTCTGGGTGAGGGCACGCAGGGAGCCGAGGCGCATCGCCTCGATCCCGATCTGGAGCTCGGCGATCCGCTGGCGGATGACGGGATCGTCGTCGAGGCCGCGCTCGCGCACGATCGCGATCACGTCCTCCATCGTCCGCTTCAGCCCCAGCACGGCCACGGCACCGAGGCCGGCGCGCTCGAACATCAGGGTGGTGATCGCAACCTGCCAGCCGCCGCCGACCTCGCCGATGATGTTCTCGTCCGGAACCTCGGCCTCCTCGAGGAAGATCTCGTTGAACTCGGCCTCGCCGGTGATCTGGCGCAGCGGCCGGACCTCAACCCCGGGCTGGTCCATGTCGAGCAGGAAGTAGGTGATCCCCTTGTGCTTGGGGGTGTCCTGGTCGGTGCGGGCGAGGAGCATGCACCACTTCGCCTCGTGTGCATAGGTCGTCCAGACCTTCTGGCCGCTCACCTTCCAGGTCCCGTTGGTCTTCACCGCGCGGGTCTTGAGCGAGGCCAGGTCCGACCCGGACTCGGGCTCCGAGAAACCCTGGCACCAGATCTCGTCGCCGGAAAGGATCGGCTCGAGGTAGCGCTCCTTCTGCTCCTCGTTGCCGTGCGCGATCACCACAGGCCCGCCCATCACCAGGCCGAGGACGTTGGCCGGAGCTGGGACCCGCTGCCGGGCGAGCTCCTCGTTGAAGATCGACTGCTCGATCAGGGTGGCGCCCTTGCCGCCGTATTCCTCGGGCCAGGAGATCCCTGCCCAGCCGGCCTCGTGCATCTTCTTCTGCCAGGCGCGCCGGAACTCGAACTCGGCGGCGTCATCGCCCTCGGGGGCCGGTCCCGGGTGGTTCTCCTCCAGCCAGCTCCGGACCTCGTCGCGGAAGGCGGCCTCCGAGTCCGTCAGGGTCAGATCCACGCGCCGGAGCCTATCGGACTGGCCGACTGGCCAGTCAGGACTCGATGAACAG
>DASXSZ010000170.1:0-5850 GCA_036505735.1 Solirubrobacterales bacterium | reverse complement strand
CAGACCGCTCGCTCAGTCTGCCTCGTCGTCGCCTTGCAGCGATTCGGCCGCCGGCCAAACCCCGTTTGGCGGCATGTCGAGCGTGTCGGCCAGCGACTCCCTCCAGGCCGGCGGGTCGAACGGCTCGCCCCAGTAGTCCGTCACCCGGGTCGCGCGTCCGTCTCTCAGCTCAGCGACGGTGACGTTGCGGTACACGCGGCCATCCCCGTAGTCCGTGCTCCACTCGACCACGAGGGTGCTGCCGCAGGCATGGCGCCGGCCGACCGCCAGCCGGAGGCCCTCGAAGTGGGACTCCACCTCGCCGATGCGCCGTCTGCCCTTGATGACCTCCCCGCTCTGCGGCCACTGACGCATCGCGTCATCGGCCAAAGGGACGCCGAGGATTCGCTCGAGTCGTGTCTCGTGGACGGGCTGCGTCGGCATATACATACGCAGTCACGTGACGTCACCCGGCGTTACGAAGCGCCTCCCTGCCGGCGACGAAGACCGCGTCGACCAGGGGCACCCCCGGGCGGTAGGCAAGATCTATGTAGGACATCGCGTCGAGGACGATCGCGTCGGCGCGGGCGCCGGGCGCAAGCAGGCCGACGTCGTCGCGGCGCAGCGCCCGGGCACCCCCCAGGGTTGAGGCCAGCACCGCCTCCTCGACGGTCATCCCCATCTCGCGGACCGCGAGCGCTATGCAGAAGCTCATCGAGGTGGTGTTGCTCGAGCCGGGGTTCGTGTTGGTGGCGATCGCGATCCGGGCGCCGCCGTCGATCATCCTGCGCGCGTCGGGGTACGGCTGGCGGGTCGAGAAGTCGGTGGCGGGAAGGAAGGTCGCGACGGTGTCGCTCGCCGCCAGCGCCTCGATGTCGCCGTCGTCGAAGTAGGTGCAATGGTCGACCGAGGCGGCGCCCATCTCGACCGCCACCCGAATCCCCGGCCCGGGCCCGAGCTGGTTGCCATGCACGCGCAGGCCCAGTCCGGCGGACGCACCGGCCGCCAGTACCGCTCGCGACTGCTCGGCGTCGAACGCGCCCTCTTCGCAGAAGACGTCGATCCAGCGCGACACGGGCGCGCATGCCGCCAGCATCTCGCCGCAGACGAGCCCGACGTACTCGTCGGCACGGCCCTCGTATTCCTGCGGGACCGCGTGGGCGCCGAGGAAGGTGACGTCGTCGGTCAGCTCGGCGGCGATCTCGCACAGCCTCCGCTCGCTGTCGACGTCGAGCCCGTACCCGGACTTGATCTCGATGTGCGTGATCCCTCCCCGCAGTGCCTCCGCGCGCCGCCGCGAAGCCAGCGCGCGAAGCTGATCATCTGGGGCGGCGCGGGTCGCCTCGGTGGTGACCCTGATGCCGCGCGCCTCGTACGGCTTCCCCGCCATCCGCGCCCCGAACTCCTCGGCCCGGTCGCCCGCGAAGACGAGGTGCGTGTGGCTGTCGACGAACCCCGGGACCACGCAGCTGCCGGCTGCGTCGAAGCTCCGGTCGGCCGGGGCGCCCTGCCGCTCCACGGCGGCCACCCGGTCGCCCTCGAACACGAGGGCCGCGTCGCGGACGAGCCCCAGCTGGCCCTCGCCCAGCGCCGGATCGTTGGTCAGCAGAAGGCCGATGTTGTCGATCACCAGCGAGCTCATCCCGGCAGCCTGGCGATCGCCTCGTCGAGCTCAGCAGCGACGTCGAGCCTCATATGAGCCCGGTCGCGTACCACGAATTGCCCTCCGACGATCACGTCGCGCACGTCGGCGGCGGTGGCGGCGAAGACCAGTGACTCAAGGGCGTGGTCCTTGGAGGTTCCCGCGAGACGTACCCCCTGGAGATCGACCGTCACCAGGTCGGCGAGGCCCCCCGGCTCGATCCGGCCGGCCTCGGGCCAGCCGATGCTGTTGCAGCCGCCCGCCGTCGCGGCGCGGAGCAGTTCGGCCGGGGAATGGCCCCCGCGCATCCCGCTCTCGAGCCGCTCGTCGAGCTCGACCGCCCTCACCTCCTCGAAGATGTCGATCATCGCCTGGGAGTCGGTGCCCAGGGAAAGCCGGGCGTTCGCCTCCGCCAGGCGGCGAGCCGGCCCAACCCCGTCGGCGAGGTCGCGTTCGGTCGTCGGACAGAGGCAGACCGTGCACCGCGTGTCGCCGAGCAGGCTGAAATCGGCGTCGGCCGGATGCGTCGCGTGGACGGCCGTGAAGTGCTCCGAGAGACAGCCGGCGTCCGCGAGGAGCCCTGTCGGGCTCGTGCCGTAGGCGGAGCGGCAGTCCTCGTTCTCGGCCGGCTGCTCGGAGACATGGGCGTGGAGAGGCCAGGACCGCTCGGCGGCGAACCCCGCCACCCGGGCCGCAGCCTCGGGGTCGACCGCCCGGACGCTGTGGATCGCGGCCCCGATGCGGGCTCCGTCGCCCGCCTCGAGCCCATCGACCCGCTCCGCCCACGCCTCGGCGCTGCCGTCGGAGAAGCGAAGCTGGACGCCCTCCGGCTCCCGGCCGATCCCGCCGTGGAGGTAGCAGGTATCGAGCAGGGTGATGCGGACTCCGGCCTCTCGGGCGGCATCGATCACCGCCCTGCCGATCGCGTTCGGATCCGAGTAGCGGGCACCACCCGGGCGGTGGTGGAGGTAGTGGAACTCGCCCACCGCCGTGATCCCGGCCAGCGCCATCTCACCGAAGGTCGCACGGGCCAGGGCGAGGTAGAGGTCGGGGTCGATCGCCTCGGCGACCTCGTACATCCGCCGCCGCCAGGTCCAGAAGTCCCCTCGTCCCGCCTGGGTGCGCCCGCGGAGCGCACGCTGGAACGCGTGCGAGTGTGCGTTGGCCAGTCCCGGGATCGTCAGGTCCGGCAGAGCCCTCGCCTCCGGCGGCGCCTGGGCCACGCCGGCGGTGACCGAGTCGATTCGCTCGCCCTCCAGCTCGATCAGTACTCCCGCCTCGACACGCTCGGCGCCCAGCCAGGCGAGCTCACACCAGAGGACGCTGGCCCGGTCGGCGCTCACGATTCCAGCTCTTCGGTCAGCCGGGTGACGCGGCGCACGAACTCGTCGCGCTGATGACGGTCGAACTGCTCCCAGGTCGCGAACGTCCGCGGATCGGCGCGGTCGACGAAGAGGACGCCGTCGAGGTGATCCACCTCGTGCTGGAAGGTGCCGGCCGTCAGCCCGCGCTTGACCTCCACGTGCGCTTCCCCGAGACGGTCGAGGTAGCGGACGCGGACGGCGAGGTGGCGCTGGAGGCTGCCGCGCAGGTCGGGCACCGAGAGGCAGCCCTCGTTGATCTCGACCGTCTCGTCGCCGAGCGGCTCGATGGTGGGATTGATCATCACCGTCAGCGGTTCCGGCGGCTTGTACGGGTAGCGGGGATTCCCCTCCTCCACCTCCACGGCCGCCACCCGCACGGCCTCACCCATCTGGTTGGCCGCGAGCCCGGCCCCATGGGTCGCGCGCTTCGTCTCGATCAGGTCGTCGATCAGCCGCTGGATCTGGGGCGAGGCGATCTCCTCGGCGTTCAGCTCCCTGGCCCGCTGGCGCAGCACCGGATCGCCGATCACGACGATCTCGCGAACACTCACTCGCGGTCCCGCATCGGAATCTTCACGCCGCGCTCCTCCGCCACGGCGAGCGCCCGCTCGTACCCGGCATCGGCGTGTCGCATCACCCCGGTCCCGGGGTCGCTGGTCAACACCCGCTCTAGCTTCTGCGCCGCGAGGTCCGTGCCGTCCGCGACGCAGACCATCCCCGCGTGGAGGGAGCGTCCGATGCCGACGCCGCCGCCGTCGTGGATGCTCACCCAGGACGCGCCAGCCGCCGTGTTGACCAGCGCGTTGAGCAGCGGCCAGTCTGCGATCGGGTCGGAGCCGTCGGCCATCGACTCGGTCTCGCGGTAGGGGGAGGCAACCGAGCCGGAGTCGAGGTGATCCCGGCCGATCACGATCGGCGCCGATACCTCGCCCGATCTCACCAGCTCGTTGAACCGAACGCCGAGCCGGGCCCGCTCCCCGTATCCGGCCCAGCAGATCCGCGCCGGCAGGCCCTGGTAGGCGATCTTCTCCCCGGCCAGGCCGATCCAGCGCCGCAGGGGCTCGTCGTCGGGGATCTCCTCGAGCACCGCCCGGTCGGTGGCGGCGATGTCCGCCGGATCGCCCGAGAGGGCGACCCACCGGAACGGGCCCTTCCCGTCGCAGAACAGCGGACGGATGTAGGCGGGGACGAAGCCGGGGTAGGCGAAGGCCCTCTCGAATCCGCCCAGCTGCGCCTCGGCGCGCAGGCTGTTGCCGTAGTCGAAGACCTCGGCGCCGGCGTCGAGGAAGCCGACCATCGCGGCGCAATGGGCCGCGATCGCGGCCCGGGAGCGGCGCACGTACTCCTCCGGGTTCTCCTGACGCAGCCTCAGCGCCTCCTCCAGCGACATCAAGTTGGGGACGTACCCGGTCAGCGGATCGTGGGCGCTCGTCTGGTCGGTGACGATGTCGGCCTCGAAACCCATTTGCTGGAGCTGCGGGAGCACATCGGCCGCGTTGGCGACGAGTCCCACGCTGAGGGGGCGACGCTCCCGCTGTGCTGCTCGGCAGCGAGCGATCGCGTCCTCGAGGTCATCCGCCT
The DNA here is from genome assembly GCA_036505735.1 of Solirubrobacterales bacterium. Lineage (GTDB taxonomy): Bacteria > Actinomycetota > Thermoleophilia > Solirubrobacterales > 70-9 > DASUPK01. The sequence goes on along the minus strand of DASXSZ010000170.1, from coordinate 1,284 downwards.
CCTCATCGAGGTAGCCGGTCTCGATCCGCCGCCGGAGGTGGCCGGCGTCGACCTCGATACAGAGGGCGACGCCTCCGTTCATCGTGATCGCCAGCGGCTGCGCGCCGCCCATGCCGCCGAGGCCGGCGGTCAGGGAGATCGTCCCCGCCAGCGATCCGCCGAAGCGGCGCCGAGCGATCTCCGCGAAGCACTCGTAGGTCCCCTGAACGATCCCCTGGGTTCCGATGTAGATCCAGGACCCGGCGGTCATCTGGCCGTACATCGTCAGCCCCTCCGCCTCGAGGCGGCGAAACTCCTCCCAGTTGTCCCAGTCGCCGACCAGGTTCGAGTTTGCGATCAGGACCCGCGGGGACCACTCGTGGGTCCGGAAGACGCCGACCGGCTTGCCCGATTGGACCAGCAGGGTCTCGTCGTCGCCGAGGTCGCGCAGCGACCGGACGATCGCGTCGAAGGCCTCCCAGGAGCGCGCCGCCCGGCCTCTTCCCCCGTAGACCACCAGCTGGTCGGGATTCTCGGCGACCTCCGGGTCGAGGTTGTTCATCAGCATCCGCAGGGCCGCCTCCTGCTGCCAGCCCTTGCAGGAGATCTCGGGGCCGCGCGGGGCATGGACTTTCCGGGGGCCGTTCACTGCAGCTCGCCGATCGCGCTCTCCACAGCCCCCAGGAGCTCGCCCGAGGCGATCAATCGCTCCGCCGCCTCCAGCTCAGGGGCGAGATGGCGGTCCGGCCCCGGGCCGGGGACGCCGGCGGCCCTGGTTGCCGCGATCGCGGCGTTCGTGCCCGCCGCCGGCGCCAGCGGGGCGCGCAGCTCAAGCCCGCGCGCGGCGCAGACCGCCTCGACGGCAAGGATCCGACGGAGGTTGTCGAGCGCCGCTCGGAGCTTCCGGGCGGCCCCCCAGCCCATCGAGACGTGGTCCTCCTGCATCGCGCTGGTCGGCAGCGAGTCCACCCCGGCCGGGACGGCAAGCCGGCGATTCTCGGCGACCATCGCCGCCTGCGTGTACTGGGAGATCATCAGCCCCGAATCGACGCCCGGGTCCTCGGCGAGGAAGGCCGGCAGGCCCTCAGACCGGCTCGCGTCCAGCAGCCGGTCCGTCCGCCTCTCGGCGATCGCGCCGGTGTCGGCGACGGCCATCGCGAGCAGGTCGCAGGCCAGGGCGAGGGGCGCCCCGTGGAAGTTGCCGCATGACTCGACCCGCCCGTCGGGGAGCACCATCGGGTTGTCGATCGCCGAGCGAAGCTCCTCCGCCGCTACGCGGTCGGCGTAAGCGAGCGCGTCGCGGGC
>DASXSZ010000169.1:0-2908 GCA_036505735.1 Solirubrobacterales bacterium | reverse complement strand
TCCGTACGACATGTACGACGTGATCCGCGAGATCACGGACGAGGGCGCGATCTTCGACATCAAGCCGAAGTTCGCCAAAACCATCATCACGTGCCTGGCGCGCTTCGGAGGCCAGCCGGTCGGGATCGTCGCCAATCAGCCGAAGCAGCTCGGCGGCATCCTCGAGAACGACTCGGCCGACAAGGCGGCGCGCTTCATCAACCTCTGCGACGCCTTCAACATCCCGCTGGTCTTCCTGCAGGACGTGCCCGGCTTCATGGTCGGCTCGAAGGTCGAGCACGCCGGGATCATCCGGCACGGGGCGAAGATGCTGTACGCCGTCTCCCGCGCGACGGTCCCGAAGGTCACCGTGGTGATCCGCAAGGCCTACGGCGCGGGCTACTACGTGATGAACGGCAAGGCGTATGAGCCCGACCTGATCGTCGCCTGGCCCTCGGCCGAGATCTCGGTGATGGGCGCCGAGGGCGCGGTCAACATCATCGGCCGCTCGGCGATCGAGGCCTCGGAGGACCCGGAGGCCACCCGCGAGCAGATGCTGCAGGCTGTGCGCAAGCAGATCGACCCCTACATCGCGGCCGGCAACGCGATGATCGACGACATCATCGACCCGCGCGAGACGCGGCCGACGATCATCCGCGGCCTGCGGATGGCGGCGGGCAAGCGGGTCGACCGGCCCTGGAAGAAGCACGGGGTGATGCCCGTATGAGCAGCGAGCGGATGACCTTCGTGGCGGAGAAGGGCGTGCTCACTTTCGACGGCCAGGTGGTCGAGGTGTTCGGGTTCGGCCGCCAGGACTTCTCGGTCCGTATTCACGTCGCGATGCTGGAGAAGATCGAGGTCCATCAGGGCGGGCGCTTCTCGGGCCCGTTCGTGAACTTCAAGGCGCGGGGGATGAAGATCGATGGGTTTGCGGCCTTCACCGAAGCGGAGGCAGGCAGCCCGGAGCTCGCCGCCCTGATCAACGCGGTGCAGGAGGCTGCCCCCAGCCAGGAGGAGGGCGAGTGAGCCGCTTCGAGGATCCGGTGATCATCAGCTGCTCGATCTCGGGGGCGGTCGCGAACCGCGACCAGTGCCCGGCGATTCCCTATACGCCCGAGGAGTACGCGGCCGAGGCCAGGCGAATCGTCGACGAGGGCGGCTCTCAGATCCACATCCACGCCCGCAGCCCCGACGGAGCCCCCTCCTATGAGATCGAGGACTTCCGCGCGATCACGGAGGCCATCCGGGCGGAGGTCGAGGACGTGATCATCAACTACTCGACCGGCGCGATCGGCGTCCCGATCCAGAAGCGGATCGCCTACCTGCGCGAGCTTCGCCCCGAGGTCGCCGCTCTGAACATGAGCTCGATGAACTACGCGAAGTACTCGCACCGGCGCAAGGACTTCGTCTTCAAGGCCGTCTTCGAGAACAGCTTCGACACGATCATCGAGTTCCTCACGGCGATGCGCGAGATCGGGATCAAGCCAGAGCACGAGTGCTTCGATGCCGGTCACGTCGCCAACCTCGATCCCCTGCTGGACATGGGGCTGCTCACAGAGCCGCTCCAGATCTCCCTGGTGATGGGCGTCAACGGCGGCATCAGGCCGAACGCCCGGAACGTCGCGCTGATGTCCGAGCAGATCCCAGGCGGCCCCGAGGGCCCCAACCAGTGGCAGGTGATCGGCATCTCCCGCGACCAGTGGAAGCTGCTCGGGGCCTCGTTGGTGATGGGCGGCAACGTCCGCGCCGGGCTCGAGGACAACTTCTACCTGCCGAACGGCGAAATGGCGAAGTCGAACGGGGAGCTGATCGCCAAGGCGCGGCAGATGGCCGAGGACGTCGGCCGGCGGGCGGCGACCGTCGCCGAGGCGCGCGAGCTGCTCGGCGTCCCGAGGCGGGAGGAGGCGGCGGCGTGAGCGAGCGGCCCCTCAGCGACGTCAGGATCCTCGACCTGACCCGCCTCTTGCCCGGCGGCTTCTGCACGCTGCTCCTGGCGGACCTCGGGGCGGACGTGATCAAGGTCGAGGACACCGGGCGGGGCGACTACGTCCGCTGGGCGCCGCCCTATTACGGGTCCGAGGAGCACACTCCGCTCGGGACCCGGTCGGCGATCTACCTGTCGCTCAACCGCAACAAGCGGTCGATCCGCCTGGACCTGAAGCAAGAACAAGGGAAGCAAGCTCTGCTGAAGCTGGCGGAGTCCGCCGACGTCCTGGTCGAGAGCTTCCGCCCCGGCGTTCTCGACAAGCTCGGAGTGGGCTACGAGGTGCTGCGGCATGCGAACCCGGCGCTCGTCTACTGCCCGATCACCGGATACGGGCAGGACGGCCCGAACCGCGACCGGGCGGGGCACGACATGAACTACCTCGGCCTCAACGGCGTCCTCGGTTTGAGCGGCGAAGCCGGCGGCCCGCCGATCCAATCCGGCGCTCAGATCGCCGACCTCGGCGGTGGCGGGCTGATGGCCGCGGTCGGGATCCTCGCCGCCCTACAAGAATCGCGGCGCAGCGGCGAGGGCCAGGTGGTGGACGTCTCCATGACCGACGGCTCGCTCTCCTGGCTCGTGATGGAAGCGGCCCGCTATTTCGGCTCAGGAGAGGTCCCGGAGCGCGGCAACATCATGCTCTCCGGCGGAATCATCTGCTACCGCCCCTACGAGGCGGCGGACGGCTGGGTCACCTGTGGCGCGCTCGAGCCGAAGTTCTGGCAGCGCTTCTGCAAGGCCGTCGACCGCGAGGACCTGATCCAGCATCAATTTGAAAAGCCAGGTTCCGAAGCGCATCGCGCTGTCGCGGAAATCTTCAGGACTCGCACCCGCGCGGAGTGGAAGGCCTTCAACGACGAGCACGACGCGATGATCGAGCCGGTTCTCGACCTCGACGAGGCGCTCGAATCGGAGCTTGTGCGGGAGCGCGAGATGGTGGTCAGC
>DASXSZ010000168.1:0-5660 GCA_036505735.1 Solirubrobacterales bacterium | reverse complement strand
GCCAGCGGGGCGCGCAGCTCGAGCCCGCGCGCCGCGCAGACCGCCTCGACGGCAAGGATCCGACGGAAGTTGTCGAGCGCCGCTCGGAGCTTCCGGGCGGCCCCCCAGGCCATCGAGACGTGGTCCTCCTGCATCGCGCTGGTCGGCAGCGAGTCCACCCCGGCCGGGACGGCAAGGCGGCGATTCTCGGCGACCATCGCCGCCTGCGTGTACTGGGAGATCATCAGCCCCGAATCGACTCCAGGGTCGTCGGCGAGGAAGGGCGGCAGGCCCTCCGACCGGCTCGCGTCCAGCAGGCGGTCCGTCCGCCTCTCGGCGATCGCGCCGGTGTCGGCGACGGCGATCGCGAGCAGGTCGCAGGCCAGGGCGAGGGGCGCCCCGTGGAAGTTGCCGCATGACTCGACCCGCCCGTCGGGCAGCACCATCGGGTTGTCGATCGCCGAGCCAAGCTCCTCCGCCGCTACGCGGTCCGCGTAAGCGAGCGCGTCGCGGGCGGCGCCGTTGACCTGCGGAGCGCAGCGGAGCGAGTAGGCGTCCTGCACGCGGGGGTCGTCGTAGCGATGGCTGGCGACGATCTCAGAGCCGGCGAGCAGGCGACGCAGGTTCGCGGCGCTGTCCGCCTGCCCGGGCTGGGGGCGCAGCGCGATCAGGTCCTCGGCGAAGGCGCGATCGGTCCCGAGCAGGGCCTCCACCGACATCGCCGCCGTCAGATCGGCGACGCGCAGCAGCGAGCGCAGGTCCCATGTCGCCAGCACCAGCATGCCGAGGACGCCGTCGGTGCCGTTGATCAGTGCCAGTCCCTCCTTCGCACCCAGGGTGAGCGGCTCTATCCCGGCCTCCGCGAGGGCCTCGGCCGCGGGGCGCCGATGCCCGTCGGCGTCCAGGACCTCTCCCTCGCCGATCAGGGCGAGGGCGCAATGCGCCAGCGGCGCGAGGTCCCCGCTGGCGCCGAGGGAACCGTGTTCGAACACGAGGGGCGTGATCTCAGCGTTCAGGGCCGCCACGATCGTCTCGGCGACCTCCGGCCTCGCCCCCGAGTACCCCATGGAGAGCGATCTGGCCCGCAGCAGCATCATCGCCCGCACGACCTCGCGTTCGACCGGCTCCCCCATCCCGGCGGCGTGCGAGCGGATCAGGGCGCGCTGCAGCTCCTCGCGGCGGTCCGACGGGATCGGCGTGGTGGCGAGCGAGCCGAAGCCGGTGGAGACGCCGTAGGCTGGCTCTTCGGAGGACGCCAGCCGATCCACGATCGCGGCGCTCCGCGCCATCGCATCGAGTGCCTCGTCCGCGAGCTCGACGTCGGCGTCCGTTCGGGCGACGGCGACGACCTCGGCGGGCGTGAGCCCGGTGGCGGTCAGCTCGATCATCCGGGGGATCCCCCTCGCGGCTCGATCATGAGCGCACGAGCGAACGCCAGGGGAACGCCGTCGGACGAGAGCACCGCGGCGCCGGCGTTGCGCTTGCGGCCGTCGGCCCCGATCGGCCAGGCGATCACGACGTGCTCCTCGCCGGAGATGACCGGCGCCTCGACCCTCGCGGTCAGCCGGCCGAGGAAGCTCACGGGCAGCTCCCCGTTTGTGTATACGGCAAAGTAGGTGGGGCAGTCGAGGACCGCCCAGATGAATTCCGGGAGCACGCGCCCTTCCGCGTCCGCCGTCCAGTCAAGAGGCGTCCACGGCGAGGCGACGAGTTGGCGCCCCTCGACCGAACCCGCGAACACCCCCAGAGCGTCCTCGCGGCCGCGCCCGCAGACGAAGCAGCGGCCGAACAGCTCGTCGGGCTTGCCTTGGTAGCGAGTCGTGGCCAGGCGCGCCTCCTCGACGCTCACCGGCTCCGGCACCTGGAGCTCAAGCTCGGGCGTCGGCTGCGCCTCGGCGACCAGCGTCTCGCCCTCGAGCACCCGCACCGACCCGTCGTTCTCGCGGATCACGTCGAGCGTCCTCTCGAGCGGAACTGGACTCCTCAGGGTGACCTCCGCCGGCCCCTCGACGAAGCTCGCGATGACCCCGGCGCAGTACCCGCCGTGACCGCTGTTGACCGGTCCGTTGAAGCGGCCGGGTATGAGGAGGGTCTGGGACACGGGCTGACTATCCCACGCTCGACCCGACGGCCGCGAGCGCCCCGAGCAGGATTCGAACCTGCGCCTACTCCTTAGCGACGATCTCGACGTTCTCCTCCGGCCGCCGAACGGGTGGAGTAGCTCCCTCAGCCGACTCGCTCGGGTCCCGTGTACACGTTCATCGTCCCCCTGCGGGCGAATCCGCAGAGCGTCATCCCGCGGTCCGCGGCAAGCTCGACCGCGAGCGAGGTCGGCGCGCCCACGCCGACCAGGATCGGCACGCCGGCGACGGCGGCCTTTTGCACCAATTCGAAGGCGAGCCTGCCGCTGACACAGAGGATCCGCCCGCGCAACGGGAGCAGGCCGTCAATCAGCGCCCGGCCCACCACCTTGTCCAGCGCGTTGTGGCGGCCGACATCCTCGCGCGTGATGAGCGGCTCACCGTCGGCGTCGAACAGCCCGGTCGCGTGCAATCCGCCGGTGCGCGCAAAGACGGGCTGGCGCAGCCGGTCGGGCAGGGCGGCGAGCAGCTCGCGGTGGACGAGAGGGCCCTTCGCGGTCGGGGCGCAGTGCACGGTGACCTCCTCCAGCGCGCCCTTGCCACAGACGCCACAGGAAGAGGTCGTGTAGAAGCGGCGCTCGCCGGGGTCGCGCAGCAGAGGCCCCTCCACCTCGACCGTGTTGGCGGCGAAGTCCTCGGTCGGTCCGGCGCGGCGCGGACCGTCGATCAGCCCCTCGCCGTAGAGGAATCCCAACGCCAGCTCCTCGTCGCTGCCGGGCGTGCGCATGGTCACCGCCAACGGCCGCCCATCGACGCGGATCTCCAGCGGCTCCTCGACCGCGACCTGGTCGCTGACCCCGTCGTGGATGACGGTTGCATAACCGCGTGGATCGGGGTCGCGCTCCGAGGGCACAAGGAGGAAAATAGAGAGCTGATGTCGCGATGCTGAGGAAACCCCGGCGCGGGCTGACCCCATCCAACTGGGCAAGTTGGAAGCCGTTCGGGATCGGCGAGCAGCACCCCCACAACTTCGGTGAGCTGACTCGGGCTCTCTGGGAGAACCGCGACAACGCCGGTTATGCGTGGCGCATCCTGAGCAGCGGTGTCTGCGACGGCTGCGCCCTTGGGACCAAGGGCCTGCACGACTGGACGATCGACGGCATCCACCTCTGCAACGTCCGACTGCGGCTGCTCCGCCTCAACACGATGTCGGCAATGGACGAGGCAGTCCTCGGCGACGTTGCCGCGCTGCGAGGGCGCTCGGGCGCCGAGCTGCGCGACCTCGGCCGCCTCCCATATCCGATGCTGCGCCGTTCCGGCGAGCCGGGCTTCAGTCGTATCGGATGGGACGAGGGGCTGGGGCTGATCGCCCAGCGAATCCGCTCCGCCGGCCCAGAGCGGGTCGGCTTTTACCTCACCAGCCGCGGGATGCCAAACGAGTCCTACTACGCAGCCCAGAAGGCGGCCCGCGCGATCGGCACCAACTCGATCGACAGCTCGGCCCGCCTGTGCCATTCGCCGAGCACCTTCGGGCTCAAGCAGGCGCTCGGTGTCGCCGCCACCACCTGCTCCTACTCGGACTGGATCGGCACCGACCTGATCGTGTTCATCGGCTCCAACGTCGCCAACAACCAGCCCGTGACAACCAAGTACCTGCACCTGGCGAAGAAAGCAGGGACGAAGGTCGCCGTCGTCAACCCCTACCGCGAGCCGGGGATGGAGCGTTATTGGGTCCCTTCCAGCGTGGAGAGCGCCGTGTTCGGCACCCGGATCGACGACCGTTTCTTCCAGATCAACATCGGCGGCGACATCGCCTTTCTCTCCGGGGTGCTCAGGCACGTGCTCGAGCAGGGCTGGCTCGACGAGCGGTTCGTGACCGAGCACACCGTTGGCCTCGACGAGCTGCGCAGCGAGCTGAAGGCGACCGACTGGGAGTCGCTGGAGCGGGTCGCCGGCGCTTCGCGCGAGGAGATGTTCGAACTGGCGCGGATGGTCGGCGAGGCCGGGCGGGGGGTGTTCGTCTGGAGCATGGGCGTGACCCAGCACGAAACCGGTGAGGAAAACGTACGGGCGATCGTCAACCTGGCGCTCAGCCGGGGATTCGTCGGCCGTGAGGGATGCGGGCTGATGCCGATCCGCGGTCACTCCGGGGTCCAGGGTGGCGCCGAGATGGGGTGCTATTCGACCTCGTTCCCTGGCGGAAAGCCGGTGGATGCCGATAACGCCGCCAGTCTCGGCGATCAGTGGGGCTTCGAGGTCCCGGCGGCGCCTGGCATGACCGCCCCCGAGATGCTCGACGCCGCGGGTCGCGGTGAGCTAGACGTGCTGTTCGCGGCGGGCGGCAATTTCGTCGACGTGCTGCCCGACTCGGCCGAGATCGAGCGGGAACTGGCGCGGATCCCGCTGCGCGTCCACATGGACATCGTCGCTTCGAGCCAGATGCTGATCGACTCGGCCGAAGAGGTCGTCCTGCTGCCCGCCACGACCCGCTACGAGACGCCCGGCGGGGTGACCGAGACCAGCACCGAGCGGCGGGTGATCTTCAGCCCCGAGATCCCCGGCCCGAGGATCGGCGAGGCACGGCCCGAGTGGCAAGTGATGAGCGAGCTGGCGGCCCGCGTGCGGCCAGAGTTGGCCGAGCAGGTGCGGTTTGCAGACACGGCCGAGATCCGCAGCGAGATCGCGCGGGTTGTGGCGAACTACGAAGGGATTGAGGAGCTACGCGAGGAGGGCGACTCGTTCCAATATGGCGGGCCGATGCTGTGCGCGGGCCCGAGCTTCCCGACCCCGGACGGCAAGGCGCGCTTCACTACGGTGCCGATTCCACGGCCGGTTCCCGAAGATGGCCGCTTCGTGCTTTCGACCCGCCGCGGCAAGCAGTTCAACAGCATGGTCCAGGAGAACCGTGACAAGCTCACCGGGGCGGCACGCGAGGCGGTGCTGATCAACGAGCACGACGCCGAGCGGCTTGGGCTCTCGCAGGGGGACGAGGTGCTGCTGCGGAGCGAGGCCGGTGAGCTGCGAGGCCGGGCCCACCTCGCCCCGATCGCGCCCGGCAATCTCCAGGTCCACTTCCCGGAGGGAAACGTCCTGGTCCCCTCCGGGCGCCGCTCACCGGATGCCGGCATGCCCGACTACCAGGCCAGGGTCACGGTCGAGGGAGCAGGCGCTCCGCCTCGGCCGGGTCCTGCGGGGAGTTGACGCTGACAGACTGCTGGCCATGAACGCGACAGAGTGGCTGGAGGCCTTCGCGGCGGAACTCGGCGTGGACGCTCCGAGCGAGGATGAGCTCGGGGCGCTGCTCGCGCTCGCAGCCGAGGCGGCGCACTCCTCCGAGCGAATCGCCGCGCCCGTCGCCTGTTGGCTGGCGGCACGGGCGGGTAAATCGCCGGCGGAGGCCCGCGAGGTCGCCACGCGGATTGGCTAGCGGGCCGACGCGAGGATCGCCTGGGCCCGGGTGAGATCCTCGGGGGTGTTGAGGTTGAACAGCAGCCGCCCGGGCTCACCGAAGCGGCCGAGCTCCTCCTCGTGGATCAGGCGCGGGCCGAGCTCACTGACTGCCTCCTGCAAGTGCCGCCGCCCCTCGAGGGCTCGTTCGAG
>DASXSZ010000167.1:0-2902 GCA_036505735.1 Solirubrobacterales bacterium | reverse complement strand
CAGGGCGAGTTCACCACCGAGGAGCGGCACGCCCTGCATCAAGGAGGCTGGACGGACGCATTCGAGCGGCTCGAGGGGCTGCTCGGCTGACCCGGTCGATCAGGTCAGCGAGTTGCGGAGGTCGAACGCCCGGATCGAGTCCGAGTGATCATCCGGCGCATCGAAGAAACGGCGGTTGACGCACTCGTAGGCGGGGCCCTCTCCCTCGTAGGCCCGGTCGACGCTGAAGTGACACTGCGGCAGCGGGTCGCCGGTCATCTTGATCCCGCCGAAGCCCTCGCTGGTCCGCTCGGCGAGCAGGAACATGTCGAGGTCGATCTCGGCGCTGAAGACCTTGTTCATGCAGCCGATATAGCGGCCGCCGGTGCGCGCGTCCTCGTAGGTGTAGAGGAACTTGCACCCCATCTCCAGGCAGCCGGCGGGGTTGACGAGCTTGTCGCAGAAGGTTCGGCACTGTCGGCACTCGCCGGCGGTGCTCCTCTGCTGTTGGGTCTGCCTGGGCACGCGTTCAGTCTAGGACGCGGCGAGGGCGGGATGGGGATCCTGAGGTGAGGACACCCCTTGCGCAAAGCGGGTCAAATTTGCTAGTGGCCGGGGCTCCGCCGGGTCACGCCGCGGCTCGGGATCCGGCCCCGAGCAGGGCATCCAGCTCGGCGTCAAGAGCGGCCGAGGGGCGAACACGGTACTGGCTGCCGAAGCGAAGACGACGGGGTCCCTGTCGCGTCTCCATCTCTAGCAGCACCTCGGCATCGCCCGGGAAGTGCTCGAAGATCACCTTCAGCTCCTCGACCAGGGACGCTCCGAACTGTGCCGCGTTCACCCTGAGCAGGACCGGGCCCAGGTCGCGCGCCGCCCGCGCCTTGGCAACCTCGTCCTCGCTCGGCTGGAAGACCTCGATCTCCTGGACCAGCAGCTTGGACTCGCCTCGCTCCTTGTGGTCGAGCCGGCCGCGCGCGATCAGCACGGCGTCGACGTTGACCTGATCGCCGGCGTCCGCCATCACCTGGCCGAGGATCAGCATCTCGATTTGGCCCTCGACGTCGTCGAGGGTGGCGAACATCATCGGATCGCCGCGCTTGGTCCGGATCCGCTTGCACTCCGTGACGATCCCGCCGACCGTGACGATCGACCCGTCGGCCCTGCCCTCGAGCCCCGACAGCGGGCAGTCCACCCGCGCCCGCAACGCGTCCTTCACCTCGGCCAGCGGGTGCGAGGAGAGGAACGTCCCGAGCGTCTCCTTCTCGAGCCGGAGCAGCTCGCGCTGGTCGAACTCCTCGGCCGCGATCGGTGCGTGATCCGAGCGGCTGGGCGATGACTCCCCCGAGCCGCCGCCCAGGTCGAAGATCGAGGACTGACCCATCCGCGAGTCCTCCTGGGAGCGCTGGCCGAACGCCGTCGCAGCGGGGAGCGCCCCCAGCATCCCGCGGCGCGAGGCGCCCGTGGAGTCGAGGGCCCCGCACTTGACCAGGCACTCGACCGCACGCTTGTTGACGGCGCGCGTGTCGACCCGCTCGCAGAAGTCCCAGATCGAGGCGAACTCGCCGCCCTCGGCCCGGGCGTCGAGGATCGCCTGCACCGCGACGTGGCCGACGTTCTTCACGGCGTCGAGGCCGAAGCGGATGCTGTTGCCCGAGACGACGAAGCCGTGGTCCGAGGTGTTGACGTCCGGGGGCAGGACCTCGATCCCCATCTCGTCGCAGCGGTTGACGAAGAACGGGACCTTGTCCTTGGTCGACATCACGGTCGAGATCAGGGCCGCCATGTACTCGGCCGGGTAGTTGGCCCGCAGCCAGGCGGTGCGGTAGGCGATCAGCGCGTAGCAGGCGGCGTGGCTGCGGTTGAAGGAGTAATCGGCGGCTGCCTCCATCAGTGACCAGAGGTCCTGGGCGACCCGGCGATCGGTGTTTGATGCGGCGAGCCCTTCGACGAACTTGTCCTTCATCGTCGCCATCAGATCGCGCTTCTTCTTGCCGACGGCCTTGCGGAGGTCGTCCGCCTCGGCCGGGCTGAAGCCCGCCATCTGCTTGGCGATCTCCATGAGCTGCTCCTGGTAGATCACGCAGCCGTAGGTCGATTCGGTGATCGGCCGGAGGCGCGGGTCTCGGTAGCCAACCGAGGAGGGATCGCGTTTGCCCCGGGCGTAGTCGCCGATGTAGCGCATCGCGCCCGGCCGGTAGAGGGCGACCAGCGCGACCAGGTCCTGGAAGTCCGTCGGCCGAACGGTCTTCAGAGCGTCGCGCATGCCGTCGGACTCGAACTGGAAGACGCCGATCGAGTCCCCACGGGCCAGCATCTCGTAGGTCTTGGCGTCGTCGAGCGGGACGTCCTTGATGTCGATCCGCTCGCCGCGGGAGCGCTCGATGATCGCCGCCGCGTCCTCGATCACGTCGAGGTTGCGCAGCCCGAGGAAGTCCATCTTGAGCAGCCCGATCTCCTCGATCGGCCCCATCGAGTACTGGGTGACGGTCTTGTAGGCGCGCTCGGCCTTCCCGTTCCCGTTCCCGCTCCCGTTGGCGGCGCCGCGGTCCTCTGCCAGCTGCAGCGGGACGATCTCCTGCAGCGGCCGATCGGCGATGACGACGGCGGCGGCGTGGATCGAGTGGTTGCGGACGATCCCCTCCAGGCCCTGGGCGGTGTCGAGAATCCGCCTGGCGTCCGAGTCGGAGTCGTAGGTCCGCTTGAGCTCCTCGCCCGGCTTCAGGCACTCCTCGAAGCTCGGGTTGCGGCCCAGGATCGGCTCGGGGATCTGCTTGGCGAGGCGGTCGCCGATCGCGTAGTCGTAGCCGAGCACGCGGGCCGCGTCGCGGGTGGCCGCCCGCGGGGCCATCTTTCCGAAGGTGATGATCTGGGCGACGCACTCGCGGCCGTACTTGCCGGCGACGTAGCGGATCACCTGCTCCCG
>DASXSZ010000166.1:0-8607 GCA_036505735.1 Solirubrobacterales bacterium | reverse complement strand
ACGATGAACCCGGTGATCCTGCTGGACGAGGTCGACAAGGTCGGTGCGGACTGGCGCGGCGATCCATCCGCCGCCCTGCTCGAGGTTCTCGACCCGGCCCAAAACCACTCCTTCCGCGATCACTACCTCGACGTCGAGGTGGACCTCTCCGAGGTGGTCTTCCTGGCCACCGCCAACATGGTCGACACGATCCCGGCGCCGCTGCTCGACCGCATGGAAGTGATCCGGTTCGACGGGTACACGACCGAGGAGAAGCTTGCGATCGCGCGTGGCTATCTGTGGCCTCGCCAGCTGGAGCGGAACGGGCTCCGCCCGGAGGAGGTCGAGGCCTCCGACGCGATCCTCCGCAAGGTGGTGACCGAATACACCCGCGAGGCCGGCGTTCGCCAGCTCGAGCGCGAGCTCGGCAAGCTGCTGCGGCGCGAGGCAACCCGGATCGCGTCCGGCGAGACCGAGACGCCGATCGCCATCGATCCCGAGGCAGTGGTCGACGCCCTCGGGCGCCAGAAGTTCTTCCAGGAGTCGGTGGAGCGCACGGCGATCCCCGGTGTGGCCACCGGACTGGCGGTCACCGGAACCGGCGGCGACGTGCTCTTCATCGAGGCCACCGCGATGGATGGCGACAAGGGCCTGGTGCTGACCGGCCAGCTAGGCGACGTGATGAAGGAGTCGGCGCGGATCGCGCTCTCCTACGTCAGCTCCCACGCCGACGAGCTCGGCATCGACAGCGCCGACTTCCGCCGGGAGTTCCACGTTCACGTGCCCGCCGGGGCGATCCCGAAGGACGGGCCGAGCGCCGGAACGGCGATGACCACCGCGCTTGCGTCGCTGCTGACCGGACGCCCGGTCAAGCACACGGTGGGGATGACCGGCGAGGTCACCCTGCAGGGCCGGGTCCTGCCGATCGGCGGCCTGAAGCAGAAGGTCCTCGCCGCTCACGCGGCCGGGTTGACCGAGGTGATCCTCCCGGAGCGAAACCGGGGCGACCTCGAGGACGTCCCCGAGGAGGTACGCAAGCAGATGAGCTTCCACCCGGTGATGAGCATCGACGAGGTGCTCGAGCACGCGCTGGAGCCCGCCGAACGTGGAGCCGATGTCGCCGCGGTGTCGTAGCTGCGCGCCGGTCCCAAGGGAGGTGCGCAACGTCGCGGATCTCCTCGAGCGCCGCTGGGCGCTCGGAACGATCTACGCCTGTTCCAGCGGCGCCGCGCGCTTCAACGAGTTTCGCCAGTCGCTTCCCGGGATCTCGCCGACGACCCTCTCAGACCGCCTCGAGCAGCTCGAGGCGGCCGGGATCGTCGAGCGGCAGCTGGTCCCCGGCCGCCCCCCGCACGCAGAGTACCGGCTGACGGCGACCGGCAAGCGGCTGGCGGAGGCCGTGACGGGGCTCCTCCGACAGCCCGCCTAGATCCGCTGGGATTCCATCCTTGCGCGACTCCTCCATTAGTGACGATGACGCGTGGGTGGAAGTCGCGTAAGGTCGCATGAGGAACTGCCATGGGGGCAGGGCCGAGGGGGCAGCGAACTGAATGGGAGAAGCAAGGTGCGGATCGCGAGAAGCGGTACTGATACACCTGAAGACGTCACGATTCGGCGGACCGGAGCCGCTGACGGCGCGGCGCTGGTACGGCTCGCGGGCCTGGACAGCAAGCACGTTCCGCCGGGGAATTTCTTGATCGCCGAGGTTGACGGGGAGGGATGGGCGGCGGTTGCGCTCGAGAGCGGCGAGGTGCTTGCCGATCCGTTCCGACCCACCGCGGATCTCGTTGAGATGCTGCGGCTGCGAGCGGGCCGGATCCGCGATGTCGAGAGCCCGGTTCTGCCGCGCAAGCGGGGGCTCGCCAGGATGGCGGCCGGGGCTTCGCGGCTGCTACCGGGGCACCGCCGGCGGGCGGCCGCCGAATCCCGCGCCTGAGCCGAAGCTCGTCAGAAGGTTTCCCTCTGCGCTCTCTGTTAGCGGCCGATTACCTCTGTGTGCGGACCGCTACAAAAAGCGTGCGGGAGGGTATAGATACGCCTGATCGGGCCTCAAAGGCCCGACGGACGAGATAGGAGGGGATAGCACATGCGAGGTCTCAACAAAAGGGGACTCTTCGCTTTTGCCGCTGGCCTGACGCTGGCACTCAGCGGTGCCGGGTGCGGCGGCGGTGACAATGGAGGCGGTGGTGGCGAGGCATCGTTTGATCTTGTGATCGGCGACTCGATCCCGCTCACCGGTGACCTGGCTGACTTCGGTCCGCCAGGGCAGAAGGCATCGGATCTGGCCGTCTCTGTGATCAACAAGGCGATCCAGCAAGCCGGCGTCGACCAGACGGTCAAGGTTGTCCACGAGGACAACGAGACCAGCCCCCAGGCCGCCGTGCAGGCGGCTCGCAAGCTGGTCGACTCCGACAATGCGACGTGCATCACGGGAGCCTGGGCATCGGCTGACAGCATCCCGACCGCGCAGTCGGTCTCGATCCCGGACGGCGTGCTGCAGATCTCGCCCGCATCGACGAGCGACGAGATCACGGGCCTCGATGACAACGGCCTGATGAACCGCACGGCGCCGCCGGACTCGTTCCAGGGCCCGACCCTCGCCACCACGGTGGCCAACGCGCTCGGCGGCGCGAAAGGCAAGACCGCGAACATCGGCGCCCGCAACGACTCCTATGGCACCGGTTTGGCGGGGACGTTCGGCGATGCCTGGAAGAGCCTGGGCGGCAGCATCGGTCAGCAGGTGATCTACGACCCGGAGCAGCCGAGCTACGACTCGGAGGCGGCGCAGATCACCTCCGGTAATCCCGATGCGACCGTGATCATCGATTTCCCGGAGACCTTCGTGAAGGTCGGCCCGGCGCTGCAGCGCACGGGCAACTGGGATCCGTCGAAGGGCTGGTTCACCGACGGTCTGGCTTCGAGCGACGTGCCGAAGTCCGTCGATGTGCAGGTCATCGACGGGATGCGAGGCACCGCGCCGGGCTCGCCCGACAAGGGCGAGGCGTCGACGGCGTTCGACGAGCTCTACACCTCGTCGGATCCGAAGGATGTCGGGCGCCAGGTGTTCGACAGCCAGAATTTCGACGCGACCATCCTCTGCTACCTCGCCGCGGTCGCCGCAGGCTCCACCGACGGCAAGGACATGGCCGACCAGGTCCGCGATGTCAGCGCTCCGCCCGGGACCCCCTACACGTGGGAACAGCTCCCGGACGCGATCAAGGCGCTGCAGAACGGTGACGACATCGACTACCAGGGCGCTTCCGGCGCGATCGACATGGATGACGCCGGGGACGCCACCGCAGGTGTCTACGACATCTACACGTTCAACGGCGCAACCCTGACCATCGACCAGATCGGGGAGACGCCCGTGGTGCAGCCCTAACCAGTGGTTGAGAAGGAAGCGAGCCGGACGAAGGCTCGCGAGTAGAGCGGCCGGGGCGCGAGCCCCGGCCGCTTCGCGTTCCGAGCGTGAAATACTCGCGCCGTGGCCCGCCGCCGATCCAAGAGCAGGAGGTCGAAGGAGGAGCTCCTCGCGAACGTCCGCCTGTTCTCCACCTGCACCAAGCGGGAGCTGGCTCGAATCGCGTCGCTCGTCGACGAGGTCGACGCGCCAGAGGGAAAAGTGCTCGTCCGGCAGGGTGATCCGGGGCACGAGTGCTTCGTGATCGCGGAGGGGAGGGCGCGGGCGACGATCCGCGGCAAGGGCAGCGCGTCGCTCGGGCCGGGCTCTTTCTTCGGCGAGATGTCCCTGCTCGATCAGGGCCCGCGGTCGGCGACGGTCACGGCCGAGACCGACATGCACCTGCTGGTGCTCGGCTCGCGGGAGTTCTCATCGCTCGTCAACGAGGTGCCGACGGTCGCGGTGCGGATGATGCGTGGCCTCGCGGAGCGGCTGCGCGGCGCTGAGCGCAGCCAGCCTCAGCACTAGTCCGGCTCGCGCTGCGTCGCCGCGGCCTGGTCGAGGCGCGCGGTCCCGCCCAGGTAGAGCTCGGCCACCTTGGGATCTTTGAGGAGCTCCTCGCCCCGGCCCTCGAAGCGGTTCTGGCCGACGTCGAGTACGTAGCCGCGACTCGACATCCCGAGCGCTCGGCGCGCGTTCTGCTCCACCATCACGAGCGTCACGCCATGGCGGTTGATCTCCGCGATCTTCTCGAAGATCGCCTCGACGAAGGCGGGTGCGAGGCCGGCCGAGGGCTCGTCGAGGAGGAGGATTCCCGGCTCCGGCATCAGCGCCCGGCCCATCGCGAGCATCTGACGCTCGCCGCCGCTCATCGTCCCCGCAGTCTGCTTGCGCCGCTCGCCCAGCCTGGGGAAGAGGTCGTAGATC
Organism: Solirubrobacterales bacterium; assembly: GCA_036505735.1. Lineage (GTDB taxonomy): Bacteria > Actinomycetota > Thermoleophilia > Solirubrobacterales > 70-9 > DASUPK01. The sequence goes on along the minus strand of DASXSZ010000166.1, from coordinate 4,301 downwards.
GCTTCCATCCGCGCCCGCGCCGTTCTGTTCTCCAGGGCCCCCATCTGCAGGTTCTCCTCGACGGTCAGGGACTGGAAGATGTTGTCGAGCTGCGGCACGTAGCTCATCCCGCGCCGGGTGATCGAGTGAGGGCGCAGGCCCACAAGGTCCTCGCCGCGCAGGATCACGCGTCCGCGCCTGGGCGGCAGCAGCCCGAAGATCGCCTTGATCAGGGTCGATTTGCCCGCCCCGTTCGGGCCGATCACGGTGACGATCTCTCCCTCCCGCACCTTCAGCTCGACGCCGGTGAGGATGTCGACCTCGGGCACGTAGCCGGCGACCAGGTCCTCGACGGCCAGCACCGCGCCGTTGCTCGCCTCGGCGTTCATGCCGGAGACCTCTCCCCGGCCGCTGTGTCGACGACCACCTCCCCGAGGTAGGCGTCGATCACCCGCCTGTCCTTGCGCACCTCGTGCGGCTCGCCCTCCGCAATCACCTTCCCTTCGGCCATCACGACGATGCGATCGGAGTGATTCATCACCACCTCCATATCGTGCTCGATGAACAGAAAGGTCACTCCCTCCTCCTTGCGGAGGCGCTGCATGTGGTCGAGCAGCCGCTTGCCGAGGGTCGGATTGATCCCGGCCATCGGCTCGTCGAGGAGCAGCAGCTTGGGCTGCGCCATCAGCGCCCGCGCGAGCTCGAGCAGCTTCCGCTGTCCCCCCGAGAGGGTGCCGGCGTAGTGGTCGGCGAGCTCGGCCAGATTGAAGACTTCCAACAACTCCATCGCCTGCTTCCGGACCTCCCGCTCCCGCGTCCGGACGGCGCCGGGCCGCAACACGAGATTGCGAAAGCGCTCTCCGGGCTGGTTCGGCGCGGCGAGCATCATGTTGTCGATCACGGGCATTGCCGCGAGCGCCTTGGTGATCTGGAAGGTCCGCACCATCCCCCTGCGCGCCAACTCGTGCGGCGGGTGGCCGAATACCGGCTTCCCGTCGAAGATGACCGAGCCTCTCTCGCCGCGGTAGAAGCCGGTGACGACGTTGAACAGAGTCGTCTTCCCGGCGCCGTTGGGGCCGATCAAGGCGGTGATCGCCCCGTCCCGGATCCTCATGGTCGCGCCGTCGACGGCCCGGATCCCACCGAAGCGCTTGACCACGCCATCGACGTCGAGCAGGGCTCGTCCGTCGTCATTCACCGAGGACCATCTCCTCACGCTTACCGAACAGTCCCTGTGGCCGGAACGCCATCAGGCCGATCAGCAGCAACCCCGTGATCGCTAATCGGAGCGCGGCGATCCGCGTCTCAGTGAACGGCGGGTCCGGCAGGTCGATGAATCGGGTCCCCTCCAGGACGAACCAGAACAGGACCGCGCCGAATGCGACGCCCCGGTAGCTGCCCATTCCGCCGAGGATCAGCACGCTGAAGGCGAAGAAGGTGACCAGCGGCTCGAAGTCGAGGGGATGGACCGTGCGCAGGTCGAGCGCCAGGAAGAAGCCTGCGATCGAGCCGAGCACCGCCGCGATCGCCAGCGATTGGAGCTTGAACGCGACGGTGTTCTTCCCGAGCGCCTGCGCCGCGTCTTCGTCCTCGCGAATCGCCCTCAGCACGCGACCCCATGGCGATCGCTGCAGGTAGGTGAGCGCCAGGGTGGCCAGCCCCACCACGATCCAGATCACGATCAGCAGCGGCAGCAGCGTCGGCGGGTCGGTCCAGAAGTTCGAGACGAAGTTGTTGATCGAGTCCGAGAGGTCGTTCCACGCGTTCGGAAAGCAATTCGACGGGTTGTCGAGGTCGCAGAACAGGCCCTGATTGCCCCCGGTGAGGCCGCGCGCGTTCTGGGCGAACAGCCGGATTACCTCCGCCATCGCGATCGTGGCGATCGCGAAGTAGTCGGCGCGCAGGCGGAGCGACGGCAGGCCGACGATCACGCCGAAGAGCATCGACGTCCCCACCGCGAGGGGCAGGGAGAGCCAGAACGAGAACCCCGCCTTGATCACGAGGATCGCCATCGTGTAGGCCCCGATCGCCATGAACGCCGCCATCCCGAAGTTGACGATTCCGGTGAAGCCCGTGTTGAGCTGCAGCCCGAGCGCGACGATCGCGTAGATCCCGGCCAGAACCCCGACGCTGACCCAGAAGTCGACATCGGTGAGCGATTTGAACGTGACGGCCAGCGGGGCGAGGGTGCCCGGATCGATGCTCATATCGCTTTCGCCCTCCCGAAGATGCCCTGCGGCCGGATGATCAGGACGATGACGAGGACGAGGAAGCCGACCGCGGTCTTCCAGCTGGCGTCGATCACCAGGGTCGACCACTCGGTCATCACGCCGATCACCATCCCCGCGGCCAGCGCCCCGAAGGCGTCGCCGATGCCGCCGAGGATGACGGCGGCGAAGATCGGCAGCAGCAGCTCGAAGCCGAGCTCGGGATAGATCTCGGTGACGGCCGCGGCGAGAACCCCGGCGAGCCCGGCCAGCGCCCCGGCGAAGATCCAGGTGTAGTTGATCACTCGCCGGGTGTCGATCCCCGCCGTCTCCGCCAGCTCGAGGTCATCCGAGAGGGCGCGCATCTGCTTGCCGAGCAGCGTCCACCGGAGCATCAGCCCGACCGCGATCAGCACGCCCACCCCGACGATCACCACGATCAGCTGGGTCTGCCCGACCCGCAGCCCGAGGAAGTCGACCGTGCTGGTCGTGTTGACGTCGAGCACGCGAATCTCGGTGCTCCAGAACCACTGCACGATGGCCCGCAGCAGGAAGGCGAGTCCGATCGACATCAGGATCAGCTGCAGGAAGCCGGCCCGCTTCGCCCGCATCGGGCCCCAGAGCAGGCGCTCAAAGAACAGCCCGAGGAGCGCGGTGGTGATCATCGCCCAGAAGACGCCGACGACGAGCGGCATCCCCCAGGTGACGTTGACCAAATAGGCCATGTAGGCCCCGAAGGTGAGGAAGTCCCCCTGGGCGAAGTTGACCAGCTTGAGGATCCCGTAGACCAGCGTGAGCCCCACGGCCCCTAGGGCGTAGATCGCGCCCAGGGAGAGGCCGTTGACGCCCGTCTGGGCGACGTCGTGGAGGCCCTCTCCGATGACCAGCGCGATGAAGATGAGCGCGATCACGCCGACCGCGCCCACCCACGGCTGGCGCCTCAGCCGCTCGGCGACTTGTTCGCCTACGGCGGGCGCAGCCCGCTCGGTCACCTGACCGGCTTCCATTGGCAGGAAGTGATTATCCGCCTTAGCGGCAAATCACACCCGCCCGACCTAATTGAGGCGTGTTTCGGAGCGGTGGACCGCTACGCGCTCAGCCTGGCCGGGGCGGGGGAGAGCTCCAGCTCATAGCGCTGATAGATGATCCGTTCACGGCCCCAGCGCGGCGCCTCGTCCGCCGAAACCACCTCGAAGCCATGATCGCGATAGAGGTGCGCGGCGGCCTCGAGCTCACTGAAGGTTTCGAGCCAGACCCGCGCGTAGCCGTTCTCGGACGCTCTCGCCAGCATCTCGCCGAGAAGCCGACGGCCCAGACCGCGCCCCCGCACCACTGGGCTGAGCACGAACCAGCGAATCGCGGCCTCCCCGCCTCCCTCGTCGGTGAGGGCGAGGCTGCCGACGTGCTCGCCTTCGAGCTCCACCAGACAGATCGCCTCCCGTGAGCTGGGAAAGCCGCGGAGCGCCGCGTTGGCGACTGCTGAGGCCACGTGGCCCTCGAAGGTGAAGTCGACGCCGTACTCCTCCCCATAGACACGGCCATGGTGCGCGACGATGGCGCCCAGGTCGCCGGGGCGAAGCTCGCGGCGGATGCTCGGCTCGCCGCTCACGTTGTCACCGGCAGGGGTTGCGGCTGGAGGAGGGCCGGTGAGTGCTGCCGCAGGGTGCGCAGGCCACCGGCGTGACAGCGCAGCAGCTCGCCGAGCTCGGTGGTGCGACGGAAGGGGTCGGCCACCAGCTCGCCGGTGGGCAGCGAGAGCGCCGCGTCGATTCGCCCGCCGCGCTCGGCGACCAGATGCGGTCCCGGGGGAAGCCGCCGGGAGTCAAGCGCGGCGAGCCGCTCCAGGGCCACAAAGTCGTCTCCGGCGGCCAGGCGCACGGTGGTCGGCATATGCCAGGCGGCGCACCGATGAGCATCGAGCTCGCGATGTCGGTCTCGATGCCGGGTTGCCATATGAAAAGTATGGTCTCGCCTGTCGATCTGTGCAAGATGTTGTTGTCACGGGATCGATCGTGATTTACGATCGGTGCTCATGGAGTTACGCCAGCTGAGATACGCCGAGGCAGTCGCCCGCCACAGTCACTTCACGCGTGCGGCCGAGGAGCTGCACGTCGC
>DASXSZ010000165.1:0-8824 GCA_036505735.1 Solirubrobacterales bacterium | reverse complement strand
CCCTAGGTCTGGCTGAGCGTACCTTCTCGCGAAGGTGCGCCATGCGAGGCGCCCCAACATGGGCGCCGGGCCGCCAACGCAGCGCAGGAACGGAGCCAGCGAGCCAGAACCACTGTTCATGCTCGAGGTGCCCAGACGCCTCAACTACTTATCCGGCAGGCTGCTGACCGCCGAGGACTACCAAGCGGAGCAGTCCTACTCGCTGGGCAAGCACCGGTCCCATGCTCGCCACCTGCACGGCTCGGGAGTCGTCTGCGGGCTTGGTGTGACCCGCTCCGCAAATGGCGGGGTGACAGTCGAGCCTGGCCTCGCGATCGACGGCTTCGGCAGGGAGATCGTTGTGCCGGAGCCGCGGCAGATGTCCGATCCGCGTCAGCCGATCGACGACCGCGGCGAGCCCTGCGGCCCGCGTCTCGACTCCGAGCGGGTCACGATCTGCCTGGCCTACGCCGAGCGTCTGGACGGCGACGGCGATCCGGCCCGGTTCGTGCGTGAGGGCTACAGGCTTGATGTCCGGCCCGGGCGGCCCCGCCCCCCTCTCGCAACTGCCGTCGCCGAAGCGGTGCTGGCTGGATCGGCCGACGAAGTCGCCCGGGCGCTTTGCGACGCAGTCGCTCGAGAGGGCTGCCCCTCCGACCACGAGTGCGTGGCGATCGCGACGGTCGACTTCAGCGCTGGAGAGCTCGAGGTCGTTCCCTGCCCGCGTCCCACGACGTGTGCCTCCGACATCCTGCTCGAGCTGGTCCTCGGGCTCGTCCAGCGCATCCATGCCCTTGAGGAGCGGAGCTAGCGCACGCGGCCGCCCCGCGCCGCGAGGCGCCAGCTACTCGAGAACCCGCCCGAGCTCCTGCCCTACCCCACAGGGCCCTCATAACGAGGGCCTTGGTGTTGGACCACCTTGTGCCGGGGATGCGACCGATGTAGGTTCATCTTCGTGGGCAGTGTCTGCCCGGCATCGCTGCTTCCCATCGTTACCGACTAGTGGCCTTCGGAGGGACACAGGGCGGGTGGCAGGTCGGAGCGGACGCGGGATCTGTGGACGCAGCCGGCCTGAGCTATCGGCTCATGTCGCTTCCCATGGCGGGGGCGGTCCTGCACCTGGGCGCTCACCCCGACGATGAGGACAGCGGACTGCTCGCGTATCTGGCGCATGGGCTCTGCGTGCGTGCCGTCTACTGGTCGGCTACCCGGGGCGAGGCGGGCCAGAACCGGCTCAATGCCTACCGGGATGAGGCCCTGGGCGTCTTCCGAACCTGGGAGGGCGAGGACGCTCGCGGCATCGACGGCGCCGAGGCGCTGTTTGGCCCGTTCTATGACTTCGGCTACAGCAAGACCGGTTCCGAGGCGTTGGCCAAATGGGGGCGGGAGGCTACGGTCCGCGAGATCGTTCGGGCCATCCGCCTGACCCAGCCGGAGATAGTCATCTCCCGGTGGACGGGGGAGGCCGGCGACGAGCATGGCCACCACCAGGCCATAGGCGAGGCCACGAGGGAGGCGTTTGGCGCGGCCGGTGATCCGGGCCGGTTCCAGGAGCTCGCTGAGCTCGGCCTGGCGGCTTGGGAGCCGCGCCGGCTCTATGAGTCGGTGGGCGGTGACTGGACGCCCGAACAGGACCTTGCCTCGCTGGGAGCGGTCCGGGAGGATCTAGAGCGGGAGGGCTTGGTTCGAATCGACGCTGGCCGCCTCGATCCAGTCGCGGGCCGGACCTTCCAAGAGGAAGGCTGGGCTGCCCTGAACGAGCACCGTTCCCAGGGGATGGGGCTGCTGCCCGGGGCCGGCCGATTCATCTACTACTACCGGCTGATCGCGCGCTCGGAGGAGGACCGGGGCCGGGTTGATGCCGCCCCGAAGGGGCTGTTGGAGGGCTTCGATCCCTCACTGAGCGGACTTGCCGATCATGCCCTGGCCGGGTCCGCCTGGCTGCGTGAAGAGCTGGAGGGGGTGAAGAGCCAGGCCGAGCGGGCGCTCGCTGCCGTTCGGGTCCCGGATGCTGTCGCGGCGGGCCGTCATCTGGTCGTGGGCGCATCGGCGCTCCGCGACACCATCTCCCAACTCGACTCCCGCCTTGATGCGGCGCCCGCCGCTGCGCTCTCCGCCTATCTCCGGCGCAAGCTCGACGACTTCGACGCCGCCGCGGCTGCATGCCTCGGCCTGCGGCTCGAGTGCCGAAGCGCCGCCGCACGCGTGATCCCAGGGCAGTCCTTCGACGTCCAGGCGCGCCTGTGGAACTTCGGCTCGCTCCCCATCGAGGTCGAGGCACTCCGATTCCACGTTCCGCCCGACTGTCGGGTTGAGGCGAATGAGAAGCGAGGGCGGGGGCGCGTTGCACCCGAGGGTGCGGTGGCCGAGGCGAGCTTCAGCGTCAGCGTGTCGCAGGAGGCCACCCTCAGCTCTCCATACTGGCTCGCCGAGCCGCGGGGGCGGTACGTCTATCGGTGGCCGCCGGAGGGCTACTGCTCGCGCCCATTCCGCCCACCTCGATTCGAGGCCGACTGCGAGGTCGAGGTGGAAGGACACCGACTCCTCATGCGGGCCCCGGCGGTGGCGCGAAGCGCCTTCCCCGGCGGCGTACGCGACCTCTATCCGACGGTCATCCCGCCGGTCTCCCTTCGACCCTCTTCGCCTTTGATCTGCATGCCGGCCGGCGGGAGAGGATCGGAGCGGAGAGGCCGCGGTCTTCCGGAGCCCTATGAGCCCGACTCCGCCGGCGGCGAGATGCACCTGGACCTCGACGTTATGGTGCGCAACCAAACCGACCGCGAGCTGAGCGGCAGGATCGAGGTAGAGATTCCCTCCTGGATGGCTGTCGAGCCACAGGAGCTCGAGGTCTCGCTGGACGCCGGCGAGAGCCGGCCTTACGCGTTCGCGGCCGCGGCGTCCGTCGCCCCTCCGCCCGGCTCGGATGTGCTGCGCTTTCGCATGGATTGCGAGGGGCGAAGCTACTCGACCACCGTCATCCCGGTTCGCATGGGCCCCCCGAACTTCAAGGGCGAACCCGACGCCGCAAGCTGCATTCGTGAGACCTTCGTGCTCGTTCCCGCGCAGGTCGATCTCCACGTGATTGCCGCCCGCTTCGGCCGCGGGCTGCGGTACGCGTACATCGCGGGGGGGGACGACGACGTGCCGCGCTTGCTCGAGCCCTTCGGGGTCGAGTTCCGGATGCTCGAGGACGAGGACCTTATCCGGCTCGACCTCGGTCGGTTCGACGCGATCGTTGTTGGGCCCGGGGCCTACTCGGCCCGCGCGGAGCTCCGCGCCGCCGCACCCCGGCTGCTCGACTACGTCGAGGGCGGGGGCACCCTGATCGTCCAGTATCAGCCCTACAGCTACCAGGCGCCCGGCTTGGCGCCATATCCGTTCAGCTACAGCCAGCCTCACGACCGCGTCACCGACGAGGCGGCGCCGGTTCGTCTCGTCTCGCCCGAGAACTCGCTGTTCCATGTCCCCAACGAGATCGGGGGCGGTGACTTCGAGGGGTGGGTGGCTGAGCGCGGCCGCTACTTCTTCGGTGAGTGGGATCGACGCTACCGTCCGCTTCTCGCCTGCGCGGACCCCGGCGAAGACCCTCAGCTCGGCGGGTTGTTGGTGGCCGAGCACGGGCGCGGCACCTACGTCTACTGTGGCTACTCGCTCTTCCGCCAGCTTCCCGCGGGCGTCCAGGGCGCCTTCCGTCTATTCGCGAACCTGCTGGCCCTCCCGGCGGTCCGCCTCGCGGAGAGGATGGACTTCATGAGGGGGACGGAGCTCTTCGCCTCGCTGCCGGATCGGCAGCTCGCGGAACTGGCCAGGGTCATCGCGGATCGGCACCTGGACGACGGCACGGTGATCTCCTCCCAGGGAGATCCGGCACGCGAGATCTACGTCGTTCGCGAAGGAGAGGTCTCGGTCCTGCGCCGCCGCGACGGCGCCGAGGAGGAGCTGAGGGTGTGCGGGAGGGGATCGTGCATCGGCGAGGTGGCCGTGCTCGGCAAGCTGCCGCGGACGGCATCGGTGGTCGCTCGTGGGCCGGCCCGCTTGCTGGTGCTCGAAGGGGAGCGGCTCGAGCGGCTCCTGCAGGAGCAGCCGGAGATGTCGCGGGCCCTGCTCACCCTTCTCGCAAAGAGAGTCGCTTCCGAAGCCGGGCTGCCGGGATGAGAGTCGGCCTCCTCTGTCACAGCGGCATCGGCGGAAGCGTTCGCATCGCAACCGCGCTGGCCTCCGCCCTTTCCCGGAGCGGTCACCAGGTCCACGTCCTGGCGCGGACGCCGCCTGCCTTCGACTCGCTGGGCGAGAGCGGGGTGTGCCTCCACACCCTGCTGCCGACTCCGGATCGCGACCCACCCGGTGGTCTCAAGGTCGCCTGGAGCAGCGACGAGCAGGCCGCGTTCCGCTCGCTGGTCTCGGATGTTGCCCGAGCCGAGCGTCTCGATGTGCTGCACGCCCACTACGCGGTGCCCTTCGCGCACGTCGCAGCCTGGCTCGTCCGCAGGCTGGGGCACCGGGCCCCGGTTACCCTCGCGACCCTGCACGGCACGGATGTGAGCATCCACGGCCGCGAGCCGAGCCGGCGCCGAATGCTCTCCGAGGATCTCCGCATCCTCGGGGTGATCACCAGCGTCTCGCGCCACCACGCCCGCCTCGCCCGGCAGGTTCTCGGCCTCGGCGACCTGCCGGTGGTGATCCCCAACTTCGTCGATGTGACGAAGTTCCGGCCGGCGCGGTTCCGCCGCGGGGGAAAGCCTCGCATCGTTCACGTCTCCAACTTCAGGGGGGTCAAGGATGTCCCCAGCCTCGCCCGCGTCTTCCTCGCCGTCCGGCAGCGGATCGACGCCGAGCTCTGGCTGATCGGGGATGGACCGGGGCTGCCCGTGGTCGAGGCCATGCTCGCGGAGGCCGGCGAATCCGCTGCTGTTCGCGCCTTCGGCGTCACCACCGATGTGGCCCCGATCCTGCGCGAGGCCGATCTCCTGCTGATGACCAGCTACGCCGAGAGCTTCTGCCTGGCCGCGGCGGAAGCCATGGCCTGTGGCATTCCTGTCGTCGCCACCCGGGCGGGGGGTATCTCCGAGGTCGTGGGCGACGGGGCGACGGGGCACCTGTTTCCGGTCGGGGACCACGGCTCGGCCGCCGAGGCGGTAGTCGAGCTGCTCGCCTCCCCACGGTTGCGCCGCAGGCTCGGCGGCGCGGCACGGCAGCGGGCCACGCGTTTCGCGCCCGAGCGGGTTGTTCCGATCTATGAGGGGCTCTACCACGATCTGCTCGGCGCGCCAGCCGCGAGCGGTCAACGCCCCGTTGGCGCAGCGGGCTGGGCGGGCTCATGAACGCACTCGCCCAGCTGGCCGGGTCCGTAGAGGGCACAGCTCTCCTGCGAGACGAAGGCGTCTTTCTCGATCGAAGCTCGTACGTCGAGTCGCTCCGACCTCCGGAGAGCGACAGCCTGGCTTGCCGGCTCGATGTCGGAGGCGATGGGGGACGCGCTCCGATTGTCTACATGGGTCAGCAGCTCTGCGTCGACTACGGCCCATCGGTGGTCGCAAAGCTCATCGCCCTCAGCCAGCTGCAGGCCGATTACGACTTGCATGGCGTCGCGCTCTGGGTCGACACGGACCGGGCCGGTTCGGAAAAGCGGATGACATCGATCGCATGGCCCCGCCCCGCCGGGCGGGAGGGAGTAAGCCTGGCTCCGCCGGGCAGCAAGCACTGCGAGCCCAGGTTCATCCGCATCGAGCAGCGGTCGTTGATGAGGGCGTGTGACCGCCTTCGTACCTTCCTCGGCGAGTCAGGGGCCGGGGCCCGATCGCTGGAGCGATATGGCCACCTCCGAAGGATCATCGCGAGCTCGCCCGCCCGCACACTCGCGGATCTGAGCGCGCGGCTTACGGACTTCGTGCTCGCCGAGAACGGGATCCGACCGGCGCACGTTCGCCTCTCCCGCCTGCTGGAGGGGAGCGGGGTGGCCGGGCGGGTCGAGGGATGCCTCAACGCCCTGCCGCGGGTGATCGAGGTCTTCAACCGCGCCCTAGGGGATCTGCGAGGGGCGGGCGTCGACCCGCTTCTCCATCCGCTCGCCGACGACTACCTGCCGTTGCGCGTGGCATGTGAGGCCGACCACACCCGGCTGCCCCTGCGGCGGCGCGATGGGGTGGACGGGACATGGGCGGTGGCGCGGTGCCGGTGCGGCGCCTCCTACCGGTTTCGCCTAGGTGGGGATGTCCTCTCCATCGGAGAGATCACCCGGACCGGCCGCTGGAGTCCAGACGTGCTCTTACCGGTATTCCTCAACGACCTGGCGAGCGGTGTAGTTGGCGGCCAGAGCAGCGCCGTCTACGGGATGGTGCTGAACCGGGTCCTGCGCGAGGCGCTCGGCGAAGAGCCGATACCGATGCTCGTCCCGGAGAGCCTCGTATCGGAGGACGGCGTTGCGACCGAACCGGTGGGGGAGAGCCTGGTCGTCAGCTACTTGCTGGACGGTTGAGATGGACCCCGTCGACGTTCTCGCGTTCTCCCCCCATCCCGACGACGCGGAGATCGGCTGCGGAGGTGCACTGGCGCTCGCATCGAACCGCGGCCTACGCGTCGCCATCGCCGATCTCACCGAGGGGGAGCGGGCCAGCAGGGGCAGCTCCGCCACACGGGATGAGGAGAAGGAGGCCGCTGCTCGAAGTCTGCGCCTCTGCGCGCGTATCGGTGTGGGCCTCGCAGATGGCGAAATCGACCGCTCGCCGCGGGCACGCCAACGGATCGTCCAGGTGATCCGACAGGTGCGGCCGCACACCGTATTGGCCCCCGCTCTGAATGACCGTCACCCGGATCACGAGATGTCGGGGAGGCTCGTGAGGGAGGCCTGCTTCGAGGCAGGTCTGGCGGGCGTCGGCGAAGGCCTCCGGCACCGCCCCAGGCGACTCTTCCACTACATGGTGCACTCGCCGTTCGAGCCTTCGTTCGTCGTCGACTGCTCGGAGGTCTGGGTGCAGAAGAAGACCGCGGTGGGCAGCTATCGAAGCCAGTTCTCGCCCCAGCGTGATGACCCGATGACGGCGCTCAGCGGCGGCGACTTCCTCGAGCTCCTGGAGGTGAGGGGGCGATGGTTCGGAGCGATGATCGGCGCGAGCTACGGCGAGCCCTATCTCGCTCGCGGCCCGGTTCCGCTTCGCGGGCTCCCGGAGCCCTGTGAGTGGAGGACGCGCCAGGAGTCGCACTCTCCACTGGAGTATTCGATGTGGTGACCGCCGGTGTGGGAAGGCGCTTGGCGGACGGCGGCGCTGCGCTCGCCTCGAACCTTCGGCGCCCGGACCTCCGCCGGGCCCAGCTCGCTTTTGGCTCCGCCTACGCGGCCGAGTGGTGCCTGATCGTCGGCCTCGGGATAGTGGCGTTCCGGGACGGCGGCGCCACGGCCGTCGGGATCGTCGCCCTGGTCCGGATGGTGCCCGCCGCCCTGATCGCTCCGTTCGCCACCTCGGTGGCCGATCGGATCCGCCGGGATCGGGTCCTGATCTGGGTGGGGATCCTGCGCGCCGCTGCCATCGCTGCCGCGGCCCCGCTGGTCGAGGTGTCCTCTCTCGCCGTCTACGCCCTCGCCCTGCTCTCCACGATCCCCTTCACGGTCTTTCGGCCCGCCCACTCCGCGCTGTTGCCGGCGCTGTGCGTGACGCCCAGCGAGCTGACCGCCGCGAACGCGGCTCGGGGACTGCTCGACTCGGCGAGCACTCTCCTCGGTCCTCTGCTCGCCGCGCTGCTGCTCCATGTCAGCGGCCCGGGGGCGGTATTCGCGCTCACCGCTGCGCTGTCGCTCTGGTCGGCGGTACTGGTGAGGATGATCGATTACGAGCCTGCGCCCCGCCAGGCGCCTCCGGCCCGGATCCGGATCGCCGCCGACACCGCGGAGGGCCTGCGCGTGGTCGCCGGCCATCGCGAGGTGGCGATGCTGTTCGCCCTGGGCGGGGTGCAGGCGGTCACCCGGGGCGCACTCAACGTGTTCACCGTCGTGGTGGCAATCGAGCTCCTGGAGACCGGTGAGCCGGGAGTCGGGTTCCTGACTGCGGCGATCGGGGTAGGCGCGGTCGTCGGCTCGATCGGAGCGTCGGTCCTGGTCGGGAGCCGCCGCCTCGCCGCCTACACCGGGATCGGAATCGCGATGTGGGGGATGCCGCTCGCCTTGATCGGGATCTTCCCGGCCGAGGGCGTCGCGCTTGCCATGCTGGCGATCGTCGGCGCTGGGAACGCGCTCGTCGATCTTGGCTACTTCACCCTGTTCCCTCGACTCCTGCCGGATGAGGTCCTGGCGCGCGTGTTCGGGGCGCTCGAGAGCCTGGTGGCCCTCACCATCGGCCTTGGTGCGATTCTGACGCCGCTTCTGATCTCCCTGCTCGACATCAGGGGAGCGCTGGTGGCGATCGGGCTCATGACTCCGGCGGTGGTGGTGCTGTGCTGGTTCCGATTGCGCAAGGTGGACGAGGCCCTCGCGGCACAAGCGGAGATCATCGAGCGGCTGCGTAAGGTGCCGATGCTGCGGCCCCTACCCATTTCCACCATCGAGCAACTCGCCCGTCAGGTGCGCGAGGAGGCGGTTCCGCAGGACGCCACGGTGATCAAGCAGGGAGACGTGGGCAACAGCTTCTACGTGATCGTTGGCGGGGAGGTCGAGGTCAAGCAGAACAGTCGGCTGCTCGGCGTGCTCTCGGATGGGGACTCATTCGGCGAGATCGCCCTGCTCCGCGATGTCCCGCGGACGACGACCGTCCAGGCCCGTACCCCCCTGACGCTCTACGCGCTCGATCGACGGGAGTTCGTCCCGACGGTGAGCGGTTACACGGCGAGCGCGGTCGAGGCTGAGGCATTAGTCGAG
>DASXSZ010000164.1:0-16796 GCA_036505735.1 Solirubrobacterales bacterium | reverse complement strand
GTTCCACCTCAGCTTCCGCGCCACCGATCGCCGCCTGATCGAGAGCGGCGTCCGCCGGCCATTGAGCGTCTCCACGGACCTGATCGGCGTCGTCGCGATGCGCTGCGCCTACCTGCTCGACGCCCTGGCCGCGCGGGGCGAGCCCGTCGACCGCGCGGGATCCGGCAAGGTGATCGAGGCCTATCCGGCACCCGCCCTCGGCACCTGGGGGCTCTCCGCGACCGGCTACAAGAGCCGAGTCGGGGCGAACCGGCTCCCCGAGCTGCTCTCACGACTGGAGGAGCAGCTGGGCGGCATCGAGATGACGCCACAGCAGCGCGAGGCCGCCGCATCCGATCACAACTGCTTCGACGCCCTCGTCGCCTCGCTCGTCGCGCGTGCCGCGGCCCTCGGGCTCACCCAGCCGCCCGAATCGGCCGAGGAGAGCGCCCGGGCCGGCCGGGAGGGTTGGATCCATGTCCCGACGAACCCCTTACCTCACCTGCTCGAGAGGTGAGCACCGAGGAAAGAGGGCTGTCCCTGCGGGGCGTCGTGCGGGACGTTGCAGCCGCGTACCGGACCCACTGGCTCTTCCTCATCGTGGCCGCGATCATCGTCCTGCTTCCGCAGGCGCTCGCCGACGCCCTGCTCGGCAGCCTCCAGGTGGAGGGGATCCACAGCGCCCGAGACGTGGCGGTCGTTGCCGCCGTGCCGCTCACCGTCGCGGTCAACCTCTTCGGCCAGGCGTTCTACGCCGGCCTGACGGCCGCGGCCGTCGTCGAGTGGCGCGCGCACCATCCGCTTCCCAATCTGCAAGCCCTGCTGCGCACCATTCCGCTGGGTCGGCTCGTCCTGCTCGACATCGTCCTGACGGTCGGCACTGCAATCGGCTTCCTACTCCTGGTGATCCCGGGGCTGATCTTCCTCGGCTACTTCAGCATCGCCCCGACCCTGGTGAAGATCGAGCATGAGGACGTCTGGGGATCGATGCGCCGCAGCAGGGAGCTGGTCCGAGGCAACTTCTGGCGCGTCTTTGCGACGGTGGTGGGCACGATCGCGATCACCGAGATCGCCGCCGCGCTGATCAGCGCCCCCTTTCACGCCGTAGGGGTCGTGACCCTGGTGGACCTCCTGGTGGATGGCCTGTTTCAGCCCATCGAGGGGCTCGTGCTCGTCGTGGTCGCGCTCGCGCTGCTCGAGCTGCGCGGCGAGGCACCCGAGACCGATGCGCTCGAACGGGCCGTCGGCGGCGGTCCCTAGGGTGGAAAGCAAACGGGCCGCCCCCCTAGGGCGGCCCGTGAGTTGAATCGGCGGCGGGCGGGTGGTTGGTTTCCTACTCCCCTGACGCGCACGAGTCTGCCCGCCGCCGGGCCCCATGTCATCGGGAAGAACTGCGGGGATTCGGTCCGTAGTTCCCCGCGAATGAGTGAGGCCGGAGCAAATGCTCCGGCCCCCGCGTCCCTGCTTCAGCTTTTTCAGGCGGACGGTTCAGTCGCGCGAGTTGCGGCCCGTTCCGATCTTCTCCTTCACCTTGTCGGCCGCCTCATCGACCTTCTCGCTGAACGTGTCGGCCACGTCGTCGACCTTGTCCTTGACGCTCGAAACCGCACGATCGATCTTTCCTTCGCGCTTCAGCTTCTCGTCGTCGGTGAGGTCACCGGCCGCCTCCTTGGTGCGGCCCTTCGCCTCATCGATGTGCTCACGCATTTCGATCGTCTCCTTTGTCGCTCCCACCCCACCTACCCGCCGTCCAACGTGAAAAACAAGGGGTGACAGCGAACCCCCCGCGCGCGATGATCAAGGCGTGAGCCCAGCCGCGAGAGAACGGCTCAGCGTCGATGACGCCCAGATCCTGCGTCTCGAGTCGGCGACGATCAAGGGACACACCGGAAAGGTGCTGATCGTGGCGCCCGACTCCGGCGGGCGCCCGCTTTCGGTGCCCCGCCTCCGCGAGCGCGTCGGAGAGCGGATGAGCGCATTTCCCCGGCTCCGCCAGAGGGTGGTGGAGCCGCGGTTCGGGCTCGGCCGGCCTGCATGGGTCGAGTGTGAGCAGGTCGACCTCGACTGGCACATCGCCGAGCCGGGGCACGCCGACCCGCTCTCCGACGAGGAGCTGCGCCGGGCGGTCGGGGACTTGCTCTCCGAGCGCCTCGATCACACCCGCCCGCTCTGGCGGGTTGACGCCCTGCCGCTCACGGGCGACCGAACGGCGCTGATCGGCCGAATCCACCACGCCATGGTCGACGGCGTCGGCGCGATCAAGCTGGCCGCCGGGCTGCTCTGGGACGCCGAGTCGGACGCTTCAGCACCGCAGCCTGCGAAGAAGTCCGCGGAGGCTCCCTCGGCGCCCGGACCCTCGACAACTCGGGTGCCCTCCCAGGAGGCCCGCGAGGCGCGCATCATGGTGCGGCTGCCGGCGGCGCTCTGGCGCGAGCTCCGCCCGGGCGCGGATTCCGTCCTCGACCAGCACATCGGACCGGCCCGCGAGGTGGCCTGGACGACCTTCCCGCTCGAGCGCCTGAAGCGGATCGAGCACGGCGCGGGCGAGGGCGTCACCATCAACGACGTCGTGCTCGCGGTGGTGGCGGGCGGCCTGCGCGTCTGGATGAGGGAGGCGGAAGGGGCGCCGCGCAATCTCCGGGTCCAGTGCCCGGTGTCCCTGCACGCCCGCGAGGAGGTCAAGGGGAAGCTCGGCAACCGCGACTCCTTCATGAACCTGGACCTCCCGATCGCCGAGCCGGACCCGATAGCCCGCCTGAAGCTGATCAACGCCGAGACCCGGGAGAGGAAGCTCGACCACGATGCGGACACGCTCTACGCCTTCTTCCACGCGATCGGGCGGTTCCGGCCGCTCTACCGGGGTGTGACGAGACTGACCTCGGGCCCGCGCCAGTTCGCCCTCTCGGTCTCGAACGTCCCGGGGCCCAGGCAGCGGGCGCTGATCCTCGGACACGCCGTCGAGCAGTTCTGCTCGTTCGCGGAGCCCGCCGACCGGCATGCGCTCCGCGTCTCGGTCGTCTCCCTCGCCGGGGAGCTCGCCTTCGGGCTCTGCTCCGATCCCGAGGCGATCTCCGATCTCGACGGGCTCCGCGGCGCCCTCGCCACCTCGATCGCCGAGCTCGAGGGCGCGGTCTGATGCCTCGATCCCTGAAGGAGTACGAGCGCAAGCGGGACTTCTCGAAGACCAACGAGCCGGCCGGCCGGGCCAAGGGCATGCGGAAAGGAAAGGCGAAGGCGCGCCGGCGACATCCGCGCTTCTCGATCCAGAAGCACTCCGCGACCTCGCTCCATTACGACCTGCGCCTCGAGGTCGACGGCGTGCTCGCCTCCTGGGCGGTGCCGAAGGGACCATCGCTCGACCCGCGAGACAAGCGCCTCGCGATGCGAACCGAGGACCACCCGCTTGAGTACCTCGAGTGGGAGGGGGTGATCCCGAAGGGCGAGTACGGCGCCGGGCCGATGATCGTCTGGGACCGCGGCGTCTTCCAGAACATCTCGGAGACCCGTCGCGGCGAGAAGCTGGAGCTGGCGGATGCGATCGAGAAGGGCGACGTGAAGATCTTCATGCTCGGCGAGAAGATCAAGGGCGCCTACGCGCTCGTGAGGACGTCCGATCCCGGCGAGCGCGAGCAGTGGCTGATGATCAAGAAGCGGGACGAGGGGGCCGACGCCCGCCGCAAGCCGACCTCCTCGCAGCCCGAGTCGGTGCTCAGCGGCAAGACGATCGAGCAGCTCCTGAAGGAGGAGGGCGAGCCGGTCCGGCGCCGGACGCGCCGGCGCTAGGCTGACCCCATGGCCACGGCGGCCGAGGCACGGACGCTTCAGAACTTCGTCGGCGGGTCGTTCGTCGACGCGACGGTCGAGGAGACCCTCGAGGATCGCGACCCGGCCACGGGCGAGCTCGCCGTCCGCGTCCCGCTCTCGGGCCGGGCCGACGTCGACGCCGCCGTCCGCGCCGCCCGGGAAGCGCAGCCCGCCTGGCGCCAGGTCCCGCCGCAGGAGCGCGCCCGCGCCGTCCTCGCCCTGCGCGACACCTTGGTCCGGCATCGCCAGGAGCTCACCGCGCTGGTCACCGCGGACATGGGCAAGACCCTGTCGGACGCGGACGGGGAGGTCGGGCGGGGCATCGAGTCGGTCGAGTCGGCCGCCGCGATCCCGCACCTGCTCAAGGGCGAGACGCTCGAGGGCGTCGCCTCGGGCCTGGACGTCGAGACGGTGCGGCAGCCGGTCGGCGTGGTCGCCGCGATCACGCCCTTCAACTTCCCCGCGATGATCCCGCTCTGGTTCCTGCCATACGCGGTCGCCTGCGGCAACTCGTTCGTGCTGAAGCCCTCGGAGCGGGATCCGCGACCCTCGCAGCTGATCTGCCACCTGATCGAGGACGCGGAGATCTTCCCGCCGGGCGTCGTCAACCTGGTCCACGGCGGCCGGGAGGCGGTCGAGGCGATACTCGATCACGAGGGGATCGACGCGATCTCCTTCGTCGGCCAGGCGGCCACCGCCAGGCTGATCGCCAGCCGCTCGGCGCAGACCGGCAAGCGCGTCCAGGCGCTCGGCGGGGCCAAGAACTCGATGATCGTCGCCGACGATGCCGACCTCGCCACCTCGGTGCCCGCGATCCTGGGCTCGGCCTTCGGCGCCGCCGGGCAGCGCTGCCTGGCGGGCTCCGTCTGTGTGATCGCCGGCGACAAGGACCGGCAGGCGGAGGTGCGCATGGCCCTCAAGAAGGCCGCCGGGGAGCTTGCGACGGGCCCCGGGGCCGACCCCGGCACGGACGTCTGCCCGATGGTCTCGCCCGAGGCCCGCGAGCGGGCCGAGGCGGCCGTCGCCGCAGCCGAGGCCTCGGGCTCAACCGTCCTGCTCGACGGTCGCATGGGAGGCGGCGATGCCGGGACCCTGCTCGGCCCCACCCTGGTCGAGGTCGCGGATCCGGAATCGGAGCTCGCCCGCGAGGAGATCTTCGGACCGGTGCTGGCCCTGGTCGAGGTCTCCGACCTCGATGCCGCGATCGAGTTCGCCAACGGCTCTCGCTACGGGAACGCCGGGTCGATCTTCACCACCACCGGCGCCAGCGCCCGCGCCTACCGCTGGGGGATCGAGGCGGGAATGCTCGGGGTCAACATCGGCGTGCCCGCCCCCGTCGCCTGGTTCCCCTTCTCGGGCTGGAAGGACTCGATCCACGGCGACCTGCACGCCAATGGCCCGGATGCCGTCGACTTCTATACGCGCAAGAAGGTCGTCACCTCGCGCTGGTAGCTAGAGCCGCAGCCCGCGCATGGCCAAGCTGATCTACTCGGCGATCGCCTCCCTCGACGGCTACGTCGCGGATGAAGACGGGAAGTTCGACTGGGCCGAGCCGGACGAGGAGGTGCACACCATCATCAACGACCTCGAGCGGCCGGTCGGCACCTACCTGTACGGGCGCCGGATGTACGAGGTGATGGTCGCGTGGGAGAGTGCGGACACGGTCGCCGGCCAGCCGGCCTACATGCGGGACTACGCGGAGATCTGGCGGGCGGCCGACAAGATCGTCTATTCGAGGACGCTCGAGGCCGTATCCAGCGCTAGGACGCGGATCGACCGGGACTTCGATCCGGAAGCGGTCCGGCGGATGAAGGGGCAAGCCGAACGCGACATCTCCGTGGGCGGTCCCGATCTCGCCGCTCAGGCGTTCGAGTCCGGGTTGGTGGACGAGTGCCACCTCTTTATCGCGCCCGTCGTGGTGGGAGGCGGCAAGCGATCCCTGCCCGAGAACGTCCGCCTGAAGCTGGAGCTGCTTGACGAACGCAGTTTCGGGAGCGGCATGGTGCTACTCCACTACCGCACCACGACGTGAGGCTGCGGCGCTCCCAGGCGGCTGGCTAGGCCTGGCCGATCAGCACGCCGGTGATCGCCACGATCAGGCCACCCAGGGTGACCTGCACGAGCGAGCTCTTCAGCGAGACGTCGAGGAACCGCTTCCGGATCCAGGCGATTCCGATCAGCTCGCATCCCACCGTGAACGAGGCGACCAGCAGCGCCGTGTGGAGATCGCTGATCAGGAAGGGAAGCGCGTGGAAGCTGCCGCCGAAGAAGGTGGCGCCGCCCGTGATCACGCCGCGCGACAGGGAGGTACCGCGCCCGGTGACGCTGCCGTCGTCGGATAGCGCCTCCGAGAGTCCCATGCTGATCCCGGCGCCGAGCGCCGCGGCCAGGCCGACGAAGAGAGCGGCGTGGGAGCCGGCGAGGAAGGCGGTCGCGAAGATCGGGGCGAGGGTGGAGACGGTGCCGTCGATCAGCCCGATCAGGGCGGGCTGGACGCGCTGGAGCATGAACCGCTCCTCGTCCGCCGGCGCCATCCGGCCGGCGAGTCGTGCGACCAATTCGCTCATGTGGTCATAATACAAGAGAGTTAAGATAAGGTCTCCCTAAGATGTACTCTGCTATTAGGCTTACCTCAGAGATCGAGAGATGACCTCCAAGAGCAAACTCCCAACCCCGCCCCGCGACGACGCGGAGCTCGCCGAGGTGCTGCGGGAGCGCGGCCTGCGCGCGACCTCCCAGCGAGTCGTCATGCACCGCCTGCTTCGCGATCGTGCTCGACACGTGAGCGCCGAGGAGCTCCTCTCGGAGGCCAGCGACCGCCTGCCCGGCGTCTCCCTCCCCACCGTCTACGCGACGCTCGAGCTATTCGAGCGGCTCGGCATCGTCCGGCGGGTGAACGGCGGCGGGGGCACCCTGCTCTGGGACACCCGCGCCGACCCCCACCATCACATGATCTGCCGGCGCTGCGGCCGGATCGAGGACATGGAGGTCCCGCTCGACCTCGAGCGGGCCCGTCGCTCCGCGGCGCGGGCCGGCTTCGAGCCGGACCGGGCGGAGGTCGTAGTCAGCGGCCTTTGCGCGGACTGCGCCGCGCGCTAGCTACCTGGGCTCCGGGAAGTCCGGCTCGATGATCGAGAAGGCCGCGCCCTGCGGATCGAACAGGACGGCGATCTTCCCCACCGGTATCTCCTGGGGCCCAAAGATCAGCTCTCCGCCGCCTGCCTTCGTCTTCTCGATCGCCCCATCCGCGTCATCGACCATCAGATAGACCTGCCAGTACGGCGGGGCATCAGAGGGCATCTCTGAGCCCATCTCCATCAGCCCGGCGAGGCCCTCGGGCCAGCGCTGGCCCTTGACCTGCCACATCCAGACGAACTCCGGCGCCTGCTCGTTGTGGGTCGCCGACCAGCCGAAGACCTGTCCGTAGAAGTCCTTGGCGGCGTCCATGTCCCGGGTCATCAGGTTGTTCCAGTTCCAGGTCCCTGGCTCGTTGACGAGCTGGGCGCCGGGATGCCTCTGCTGCTGGTTGATCGAGATGAAGGCGCCCGTGGGGTCCTGGAGGACCGCCATGCGCCCCGACTCATTCGGGATGTCGATCGGCCCGAAGACGACCTGCCCCCCGGCCTCCTTCGCCTTCTCGACGGTCGCGTCGGCGTCCTCGACCTTGACGTAGCTCGACCAGGCGGAGGGCTGGCCCTCCTGCTGCGTCGGGCCGTAGCCGGCGACCATCTTGCCGTTCTTGGTGAAGAACCCGTATCCCCCGGTCTGCTCAGGATCGCCGGGGGCGGCCTCGGCCTGGACGCCGAGCAGGTCCCCGTAGAACGTGGTCGCTCCGTCGACGTCCGTGGTGGCCAGATCCACCCAGCAGAACTCGCCGGGTGCGTACTCGGTGCGCTCGCTCATCCTCAGCGGAGCGTAGCTAGCGGCGCTTGCGGGCCGTAGATCCTCATGGCCCGCTCTAGTCAGCGCGTTCGACGCGCACCGGCGAGAACGACCCGGGCCACCAGGTCCGGGTCGTCCCATGTCGGCACATGCCCGCAGCCGGGCAGCTCGACCTGCAGGACGCGCTTGGGCAGGATCCCGGACGGCAGGGGATAGTTCCGGACCACCGTGTCGTGCTCGGCCCAGGCGAGGGTGATCGGAACCTTGATCCCCTTGAGCTCCTCGATCCGGCCCGCCCTCATGAGCGCGCTCGCCTCGTCGTACGCCGGAGCGGTCACGTATGCCTTGGCGATCGCCTGGGCCTCGCCCGGGCTGAGCCGCTCGGGCCGGAAGATGAAGCGGCCCAGCGTCCTGCGGCGCCCCCGCGCGGTCAGGGTCATGGTGCGCAGGAGCGGTCCCAGTGCCCGGCCGCCGCGCCGAGCCCGCGCAACCACGCGGTTTGAGGATTCGGGCGAGCGCTTCCAGAACCCGGCCGTGCACAGACCGACAACCGCCGCAGCTCCGCCCTGCCGGGCGCACTCAATCGCCACCCAGCCCCCGAGGGAGATGCCGGCCACCGCCGGGGTCGCCTCGATCCCCAGGGCGTCATAGAAGTCGAGCACGGCAGTCGCCAGGTTGGCCGCCCTCGGAGCGACCGCCTCGGGTAAGGGCGCCGATCCGCCGAATCCCGGCATGTCGATGGCGATCACCTCGCGTTCGGCGGCGAGCCGGTCCATCACCGGCGACCACTGGACAAGCGAGCCGCCGAGCGAATGGAGGAGGAGTAGGGGCTCCCCGCGGCCCCGCCTCACGTGGTTGAGCCAGGCCTCGCCCACCAGCGAGCGGAGGGAATCGCTCACAGCTCGAGGTCGTATTCGATGAAAGGGTCGGAGACCGCCCCGGTCCGGTCGTACACCTTCTGCGCTCGGTGGTTGTCGGGCGCGGTCGCCCACTCCAGCGCCGGCATCCCGAGCTCGCGGCAGCGGTCGGCGCAGGTCTCGATCAGGGCGTCCGCGATCCCCTTTCCGCGCGCCTCGGGGTCGACGAAGAGGTCCTCCAGGTACCCAATCCGCGCGGCCTTGAGGCTCGACCACTTCCAGTCGAGCGTCGCGAAGCCGACTGCTCGACCTCCGTCGCGGGCGATGAAGACCGCCCCCTGGGTCGGCTCGGCGATCAGGGTCCGGAACATCTCGCGAAGACCGTTGTCGTCCGGTTCAGTCTCGTAAAACTCGCAGTAGGCCCGGATCAGCGGCAACATCTCCTCGATTTCGTCGGTCCGAGCCGGACGAATCTCGACTCCCTCCGCGAGCTCGCGGGGCGTGTCGGCGACCGGTTCCTCTGCCATGAGCCGATACTAGGCTCTCGCCTCCGCGGCAAGGGGGGAAGGCGCCTCTGAGCGCCGAATAGAGAGGGTCGGCATGCCGCAAGTCGACTCTCCAGTACGCGTGATCGCCCGCAACGTCCTCGTCGTCGTGGGCGTCGTGCTGGTGCTCTACATCATCTACCTGCTGCGCAAGCCGATCAGCTGGCTGGTGATCGCCGCCTTCCTGGCCGTGGCGCTCGCGGGGCCCGTCAACTTCTTCCAGCGCTACATGCGGCGGGGCCTGGCGATCGCACTTGTCTACCTGAGCCTGCTGGCGATCCCGATCGGCCTGGGTGCCGTCCTCATCCCCCCGATCGTCAACCAGGTCAGCGACGTCGCGACGAACGCCCCCGAGTACGTCCAGGACGTCGAGGACTACGTCCACAAGAACAAGACCCTCAACGACCTCAACGAGAAGTACGACATCACCCAGAAGCTCAGCGACGAGGCGGACAAGCTGCCCAGCAAGGCGGGCGATGCCGCCAAGGTCCTTCGCGACATCGGCTTCGGGCTGGTCAGCTCGATCTTCGCCGGCGTGACGATCCTGATCCTGAGCATCTTCATGGTGGCCGCCGGGCCGAGATGGATAGAGAGCTTCATCCGCATGCAGAGGCCTGAGCACGCCGAGCGAATCGAGCGGACCCTGCGGCGGATCGCGAACGCGGTCGGGAACTACGTCGGCGGCGCCCTTCTGCAGGCGACGATCGCGGGCTTCTCCTCCTTCATCATGCTCAAGATTCTTGGCGTTCCCTTCGCGGGTCCCCTGGCCGTGGTCATCTTCGTCTTCGATCTGATCCCGGTGGTCGGCGCCACGATCGGGGCCGTGCTCGTCGGGATCGTCACCGCGTTCGTCAACTTCCCGATTGCCCTGATCATCTGGGTGGTCTTCGCGATCGTCTACCAGCAGGTCGAGAATTACCTGATCCAGCCCCAGATCCAGAAGCGCGCGACCAAGATCGAGGCCTTCGTCGTCCTGGTCGCCGTCCTCTTCGGTAGCACCCTCTTCGGCATCCTCGGCGCGATCCTGGCGATCCCCGCCGCCGCCACGATTCAGATCTCGGTGCTCGAGTACCGCGACTACCGCAGGGAGGTGGCGGCGGCCGAGCAGGAGGGCGGCGGCCCGACTCCGGCCCCCGAAGTGACCTAGCGGGCCAGCTCCGGGCGCTTCTCCACGGCCCGCTCGTAGCTGCCGCGCATCAGCTCGATCACCCGGTCGGCGTCCTCGCCCGAACCGAGCTCGACGGTGACCCAGCCCGATCCCTCGGGCGTGTACCTGTGCTCTCGTGCCTGCCCGGCCTCGATCAGCTCCCGGGCCTTCTCGGGGCGAAGCGGCAGGTCCGCGATCCGGTCGCCGTGCAGGTGACCGAGCTCACGACGGCCGATGGTGAAGCGGAGGCTCCCGAAGCGGCCGGGTCCCGTCTCGACGCCCGGCCAGCTCTCGACCTCCGTCTCGATTTGCTCGCGGGCGCCGGTCATGTGCCCGCCGGAGCCTTGCCGGCGAGCGCCTCGACCGCCTCGGCGGCCTCGGGCTCGGAGAGGCTGTCGACCGCCCGCTGGAGGATGTCGCGCAGCTCGCGCTGATCCTTCTCGGAGAGAGCGGCGATCGGCGGAGGCGGCTCGGCCATTCGCTTGGTGATCTCGATCCGCATCCGCTCCCCCTCCTTGGTGAGGACGAGCAGCTTGACGCGGCGGTCGCCCTTGGCGGCCTCCCTGATGACCAAACCGCGCTTTTCCAGGCGGTCCACGATGCCGGTGACGTTCGAGTTGTCGCAGAACAGGGCCTGGGCGAGCTCGCTCATCTTGCGGGGGCCGGCGCCGAGCATGCGGAGGGCGATCATCTGCTGGGGCGCGAGCTCGAACTCATGGGCCATGGCGAAGAGGCGCTGCTTGTTGGTGACCATCATCCAGTGCATCAGGCTCCATGCCTCGCTGCCCGGATCGGTCCGACCGACCTCCCCGGCGAGCCACGAGCCCGGCCCCGGGCCCTTCTTGGATGAAGTCCGTCCGCTCATGTTTAAGGGATATTACCCGTGGGCATCGACATTTGCAAGGTTCAAATATCTATGTATAGTGCAGTCCAACTTCGCAAGCGATTCAAACCCGGAGGGGGAACCCGGATGCCCAGCAGGAACGGAGTCCAAATTGACGCCAACGGAATAGAGGTCAACGGCCTCGTCCGAGAGTTCAAGGGCGGCGTGCACGCCGTCGACGGGATCGACTTCGAGGTCCGGCCCGGCGAGATCTACGGCTTCCTGGGCCCCAACGGCGCGGGCAAGTCCACCACGGTGCACATGCTCACCACCCTCCTCCCTCCCACCGCAGGTTCGGCCAGGGTCGCCGGCCATGACGTCGTCAAGGACGGCGCCGCGGTCCGCGACGCCATCGGCGCCGCGCTCCAGGAGGCGGCCCTGGACCCGAACCTGACGGCCCGCGAGCACATGCGCCTCCAGGGTGCGCTGCATGGGATGTCGAAGGCCGACCGCACCAAGCGCGGCAACCAGCTGATCGAGCGTGTCGGGCTCTCCGACGCCGCGGACCGCAAGGTCGGCGGCTACTCCGGAGGCATGAAGCGCCGCCTGGACCTGGCCCTCGCGCTCCTGCACGGGCCGCGCGTCCTCTTCCTCGACGAGCCGACGACGGGTCTCGACATCCAAAGCCGGACCGCCCTCTGGGATGAGGTTGCCCATCTCTCCCGCGACGAGGGCATGACCGTCTTCCTCACCACCCAGTACCTCGAGGAGGCCGACCAGCTCGCCGACCACCTCGGGATCATCGACCACGGGAAGATCGTGGCAGCCGGGACGCCCGCCGCACTGAAGGCCCAGGTCGGGCGGCCGACGGTGGAGGTCGTGCCGACGGACCACTCCGAACGCGACCGCGCGGTGGAGCTGCTCCGGCCCTTCGGAGAGCTCGTCCCCGGCACTCCGCAGGGCGCCGCCGTCAGGCTCGACGACGGGAGCGAGGAGCTCGCAAACATCATCCGGGCCTTCGATCAGGCCGGGGTGCGGGTCGCGAACCTCGAGCTCCACGAGGCGAGCCTCAACGACGTCTTCCTGACGAAGACCGGCCGCTCGCTCGAGGGCGCGCAGCGGGAGGCCGAGGAAGAGGGCGAGACCGGCGAACACGAGATCGCGCTCGAGGGGTCGCCAGCCTGATGGAAGCAGCGGCAATCAGAGCCCCGCTGGTGAGACAGAGGCCGTCGATCTGGACGCAGGCGCCCGAGCTCGCCCGTCGCTCGATCATGCGGACCGTGCGCCAGCCGGCGGCGATCATTCCCGCCACCCTCTTCCCGCTCATTTTGCTCGCGATCAACTCGGTGGGGCTCAAGTCCGCGACCTCCCTCCCGGGCTTCCCGACCGACTCCTACCTCACCTTCGCGCTCTCCTTCGCCTTCATCCAGGCGGGCGTCTTCTCCGTGATCGGCACCGGCCAGAACCTCGCCGAGGACAACCAGGGCGGCTTCTTCAACCGGCTGCAGCTCACCCCGATCCATCCCGCCGCCCTGGTCGCGGGCCAGCTCGCGGGGACCCTGACGCTGGGCCTCTTCCAGGCGAGCACGTACATCGCGGTCGGCCTGCTCGCCGGGGCGCACATCGAGGCGGGCCTCGGCGGCGCGGTGGTGCTCGTCCTGCTCGCGATCGCAATCTCGCTGGCCTTCGGGTCGGTCGGGCTGGCGGTGGGCATGCGGAGCAACACCCCGGAGTCTGTGCAGAGCCTCTTCCCCCTGATCTTCGTCTTCCTCTTCATGAGCTCGATGAGCCTGCCCCGCAACCTGATCCAAACGGACTGGTTCCGGGAGGTCGCGACCTACAACCCGGTCAGCTACATGATCGAGGGGCTGCGCAGCCTGCTGATCACCGGCTGGGACGGCGAGGCGCTGGCGCTCGGCTTCGGTTGCGCCCTCGGCGTCCTGGCCCTCGGCCTCACCTTCGCCTCGCTCGGCCTCAAGGAGAGGATGGTGCGGACATGAGGCGCTATCTCTCCGTTGCCGGTGGACTCGCCTGGCGGCTGCTGCACAGCCTGGTGACCAACCCGCTGCTCTTCCTGCCCCCGCTGCTGATGCCGATCTTCTTCTTCACCGCCTTCGCCGGCGGGCTCTCGGCGATCAGCAACGCGCCGGGCTTCGACTACGGGCCGGGCTACACGTCCTTCATCTTCGCCTTCGTGCTCTGCCAGAGCGCCGCGTTCGGCGGCATCTTCAGCGGCTTCTCGATCGCCGCGGATTTCCAGTTCGGCTTCGGCCGCCGGCTGATGCTCGCCACGCCGCATCGCAGCGCCCTGCTCCTCGGGTACGGGGTGGTGGCGTTGATCCGGTCGGCGATCACGCTCACCGTGGTCACTCTCATCGGGCTGGCTGTGGGCATGAACATCGACGGCGGCGGGCTCGACCTCTTCGGCATGTACGGCCTCGCCGCGATCATCAACATCGCCGGCCTGCTCTTCGCGGCCGGCGTCGCACTGCGCTTCCGCAGCCTGCAGGCGACCCCGCTGATGCAGGTGCCGGTCTTCCTCTTCCTCTTCCTGGCCCCTGTCTACGTCCCGCGTGAGCTGCTCGGCGGCTGGGTCCACGCCGTGGCGCCGTTCAACCCCGCCACCCACGTGATGGAGACCGCTCGCGAGCTGATGGCCGGCCAGGGCGCCGATTACCTGGCGACGCTTGGGATCATCGCGGCCCTGCTGGCGGCGGTGTTCATCTTCGCGATGCGCGGCTTGCGCCAGGCCGAGGCCGCGGGCTAGAGCTTCCCTCGTCCCCGACGGACATCGCCTACTCCCGCAGCCCGGCGGCTCTGAGGGCATCCTGCGTGTTCGGAAAGAACTTCACTCGACGGATCCGTCCGTCGCGGATCTTCCAGATGACTGCGCGGTAGTTGGTCGTTGGGATGCCGCTGCTCTGGCCCCGTGCGATCAGGTGGGTGGCGGTCAGCACCCGGTCCGCACCGAGGTCGATCAGCTCGTCTATTTCCCAGTGGACCTCGTCCCACGCCTCGAAGAAGGACTCCCAGAACGTCTTCAGTTCCGCATGGCCCCGATAGACGTTGCTGAAAGGTCCGATCGATTCCGAGAAATCCACCTCCGAGTCGGGGGCGAAATAGCTCAGGAATTGGCCGACATCACGCCGATTCAGGGCCTTGTAACCGCGTCTCACCAGCTCGACGTTCTCCAGCGACATCGCCCACGCAGTATCGCGCTAGGGAGGGGTGCTGCTAGCTCAGATCGACTTCTCGACCTCGCACTTGGAGGCGGTATCCGTGCCCTTGCCGCCCTTGCAGAGGTCTCTGCCACCGCCGCCCTTGAGCGCGTCCTCCCCCTTCTGGCCGAGCAGGCTGTCCTTGCCCTTCCCGCCCTTGAGCGTGTCCTTGCCGGCGCCGCCGCAGATCACGTCGTTGCCCGCGAGGCCGGAGAGCGTGTCGTTGCCGCCGAGGCCCGCGATCACGTCCGGACCGAGCGAGCCTGTGCGCGCGTCGTTGCCGTCCGTACCGACGATGGTCGCCGGGAGGCCCTTGCAGGTGACCGGCGTGCCGCCTGGGGCCGGAGGCGGGATTGTCCCCGGAGCGCAGCTGGAGAGGTTCGTGTCCTGGGTCTCGTCGCCGAGGCCGTCGCCGTCGCAGTCCGGCTCCACCAACGCGGTCGCATTGACCCGACCGCCCGTGTCGGGGGTGAATCCTCCCGACTGGCCATCTCCGAGCCCGATGGGCCGGAAGTAGGCCGTCTCGCCGGGAACGCTGAACAGGCAGGCGTTGTTGACCGCCCCGGCGTTCTCCGAGTTGACCCCCAATACGTCTCCCGGCTGCACCGCGATGCTCGCCGGGAATGTGTTGAGGGTGCCGGGAGAAAGCGAATGCGGCCCCTCGTGGCCGACGACCGTATAGATCTGAGGATCGGCCACCTTCCGGAAGATCTTCATCGTCAGCATCTGACCCATTCCGACCGCGGCGCTGTGGCTCCAGGAGGTCACGACTCCCGCGGCGGGAACGACATATGAGCTCCCCGAAGTGATGGTCGGCTGCACCCAGTCGTGATCGGCCGTGTTGCAGAAGGTCGGCGGGATTCCCGGGGCGAGCTGCCCGATCGTCACCGCCGCGTCAGCCGGGGAGGCGGCGGGGGCCAGTGACACCGCCGCAAGGGAGGCGGCGAGGGCGACGCGCCTCAGCTGTCGCCGTTTCCGTCCCGGAGCCGTGCTTACGGACGCTCGACTCATCTCTCACCCTCTCTGCGTTCTCGATCGCGGCCAGCCTATAAGGGGGGATTCGACCGTGCAAGACAGCGGACACGACGACAAGGAGCGTCCGAATCGAAAAGCGCTCCTTTCCATGCAAGGCGCCGCTTCTCGTCCGAAGCGGCGCTTCTGCGCTACTCCCGCAGCCCGGCGGCTTCGAGGGCGTCGGCCCGGGTCGGGAAGGGCTTTCGCTCCGCGAGCAGCCCGTCCCGGATCGTCAACACTTCCGCGACCCGTTGAACTATCTCCGCTTCGCTGCCCCTGGGAACGGTGTGCTGGCGAGAGATGACCACCACGTCATCACCTGCCGAAAGCAGCTCCTCAACCTCTATGCGAACGCTCTCGAACAGCCCGAACACGCGCTCGTGGTAATCGATCACCGCCGCGCGACCCCGGTAGACACCCGCCTCCGGCGCGCTCGCGTGAGTGTGGAATTCAACTCCGGGATGGAGGAGTGGCGGAATCTCGGGATTGCGCTCTCCCCAGGGGTGGACCCCCCACTGGTTGAAAGCCTCGTACACCCGCCGCACGACCTCGACGTTCTCCTCCGACATCGCCCACGCAAGTTATCTCGCGCTAGGCAAACGAGATCCTCCGTCCGCGTTATTGCCTAGCGCGCTACTCGGTGGCCGAGCGGCGACGCGTCGTCAAACGAGCGGGCTAGATCGGATCCGGCTCGTCGGGCAGCTGGACCTTGCGGCGCAGAGGCCCGACGTTCCGCTGGACCCCCACGTCCTGCACGAATTCGGTGTAGCAGGCCCGGCAGATCCTGCGGACGGACTCACGGGCAGACCACCGTTCTCCGGGCTTTGGCCGGGGCCGATCCTTCTTACCCGCACAGACATCGCAGGCCTCAGCGTGTGGTGGGACGATCTCCATCCAGGACGATCTCCATCCCGCTTGAGGTTGGCTTACCCGACTCGCTCCGTCAGGAACCGCTGCGATCAGTCGCCCGGGTGGATAGCCCGGGAAGCTTCCCTCGCGGGATACTTGCGCGTACAATTAATTCCCTTGCTCCACATCGGGTCCCAATCGGCGGAACCAAACGGAGGTTCATCGTGGACGTCGTATTCCTGATCGGCCGAATTCTCTTCGGAGTCTTGTTCGTAAGCTCGGGCTTCATGGCCCACCTCGGCGAGGGCGGCAGGGCAGGGCGCGAGTACGCGCGCTCGCTCGGCGCTCCCTCACCCGACCTCCTGGTGCCCCTCAGCGGCATCTCGATCATCGTCGGCGGCCTGATGATCGCCCTGGGGATCTGGGCCGACCTCGGCGCGCTCTTGATCATCGGCTTCCTGGTCGGCATCACGCCGATCATGCACGCCTTCTGGAAGGTCGGCGAACCCCAGATGCAGCAGATTCAGAGCGCCATGTTCTTCAAGAACGTCGCCCTCCTCGGCGCCGCCCTGATCATCTTCTACATCTACAACCAGGGTCAGGACCTGGATCTGTCGATCACCGACGCCCTCTTCGGCCGCATCTAGCCAGCGAGTGCGCGCGACGCGATGCGGCGGT
>DASXSZ010000163.1:0-4220 GCA_036505735.1 Solirubrobacterales bacterium | reverse complement strand
GCGTGCAGGTGCTGGCTGATGATCGAAACCGCGTCGTCGCCGGGGAAGGGCGGCTGCCCGGTGAGCATCTCGTAGAGCAGGGCGCCGAGCGAGTAGAGGTCGCTCTGCGGGCTCGACGCCTGGCCCAGGGCCTGCTCGGGGGGCAGGTAGGCGACCGTGCCGACGAGCGTCCCGCCGCTGACCCTGGCGCGTGCCTCCGTGGTGGCGAGGCCGAAATCGCCGAGCCGGGCGTGACCGTCGTCGTCGATCCAGACGTTCGCCGGCTTCAGGTCGCGATGGACGATCCCGCGAGCGTGCGCGTGCTCGAGGGCGCGGGTGACGTCGGCCGCGATCTCGACCGCCCGCGGCACCTCGAGGCGCCCACCCGCGGCGGCGAGCAGGCCCTCGACGTCGCCTCCCGGCATATAGCGGCTGACGATGAAGGGGTTGCCCTGGTCCTCGCCGGTGTCCAGCACCGTGACGACGTGCGGGTGATCGCCGAGCTTGTGCATCGCGTCGGCCTCCCGGCGGGCCCGGGCTTGGATCGCCGCGCCCACCCCCGCCGTGTCGTACAGCGCGACGGCGACCTCCGCCCCGGTGGCGGTGTCGTCGGTGAGGTAGACGCGCTTGCGCCCGCCCTGCCCGAGGAACCGCCGTACCCGGTAGCGCCCGGCGATCTCCGCCGGAACGTCGGCGGGCAGGGGCTCGCGGCGGGGCTCGACCGCCGCCTGTTCGGCGCCAAGCTCGGCGCCGCAGGAGTCGCAGAATCGCGCCCCCTCACGGTTCTCGTTGCCACAGGACGGACACCGCATGGCCGGTACCTAGTAAACCAGCCGGGCCGCTACGTCCTATCGGGAATCACCCCCAGGGGCTCCCAAATCGTGAGGAGTAACCCCGGAGCGCATCCGCTCAGCCGTTGAGGCGGGCGAACATCTTGCGCTGCGCCTTGTAGAGGCCCGGGAACTCGGCGTAGAGGCGGCCGTAGACCTCGCGGTTGGCCGGGTCCGGCTCGAAGACACGATCGACGGGAACCAGGTCATGGACCTCGTCGCGCCGCACCGCGCCCAGCGCGAGACCCGCGAACAGGGCCGCGCCGCGCAGGTTCGTGTGCACCGGATCGGCCACCCGCTCGATGGTCCGGTCCATGACGTCGGCGTGGATCTGGCACCAGAGGTCGGGGATCGCACCGCCCCCGAAGAGGCGGATCGGGTCGAGCCGTCGTTTGGCGAAGCGCTCGACCGCCTCGTTCAGCCAGCGTGAGTTGTAGGCGACCCCCTCGAGCACCGACCGGATCAGGTCTGCGTTGCCGGTCTGCACCGAGAGGTTGTGCCAGCCGCCCCGCGCGTGGCGGTCGTCGACCGGCGAGCGCTCGCCGGCGATCCAGGGCGTGAACAGAATCCCACCGCTGCCGGGCGGCGAGCTCTGCGCGAGCTCGATAAGCCGCTCGAAGCCGGCCGGCTCTCCGGTGGTGAAGCTCTCCCGCAGCCAGCGAAGGCAGAGGCCGGCGGCCTCGTGGTTGTTGGCGACCAGGTAGCTGCTCGAGTCGAGTCCCGGGACCGTCGCAATCGAGTGGAGGGCGTCGGTCTTCTTGCGGGGGAAGGGCAGCGAGATCCAGGAGGTGGTGCTGATGGTCATGTGCGGCTCGCCGTCTGAGATCGCGCCGCAGCCGAGTGCCGCCGAGTGCAGGTCCGGCGTTCCGGTCACGACCCGGGCCTCCGGGCTGATGCCGAGCTCCGCGGCCACCTCAGGGCGCAGCGGGCCGGTCAGCGAGCCGGTCTCGACCAGCGGCGGCAGCTTCGCGGGGTCGAGTCCCGTTCTGCGGATCAGAGCCGGGTCGTATTCGAGCCGGTCCAGCCGGCGGTTGTCGGTCAGCCAGGCGCCGCTCATCGAGGCGTGGGTCGCTGCCGCCCGCCCGGTGAACCGCATGGTCAGGTAGTCGACCGGCTCCAGGTACCAGCGCGCCGCGGATGCGACCTCGGGCTCGTCGCGCTCCAGGTGGAGCATGTGGCTGACCGGATCGCCGCCGAACGGGGACGGCGCCCCGCCTGTGTGCCGGATCCAGGTCGCCAACGCGCGCGGCGAGTAGCCCATCAGCGGACCGCCGATCACCTCTCGCGAATGGCGCGCCCCCCGGGTGTCGAGCCACATCACGCACGGGCCTACGGGCTCACCGGCCTCGTCCACCGGGATGGTGCTGGCCCACTGGCCGGTGCAGGAGACCGCAACGACGCGCTCGGGCGCAATTCCGTCGAGCACGGAGCTCGACAGCTCGCGGACCATCTCCCACCAGGCGGAGGCGTCCTGGATCGCACCGCCGCCGGGCAGCCGCTCGGTCTCGTAGCTGCGACCTTCAACCGCGCCGATGTGGCCGTCAAGTGAGACCGCCCCGACCTTGAGGGCGCCGGTCCCCAGGTCGACCGCGAGGGCGTACTGGTCGGACGGCTTCGCCATAAAACGGGTTCCTCCTCGGCTTACGCCTCGGAGGACCCTTGCATCTCTGGAACGCCCTGCTGCGAGTCCATCAGCTGGGTCATCACGCCCCGGATCATCTGCTCCGCCTCGAGGGTGTGCCCTCCGGGAACCCCGCCGTAGACGGCACTCGAGGAGGCCGGCTCGTCGCGGTGCTCACGCGCGTACCCGACCGCCGCGTCGAGGTCCGACGCGAACGCTTCGACCACGCCCGGCCGCGTCTGCGGGCGGGTGACCGCCATATGCAGGGCATTCGGGTACTGGAGCCCGTTGAAGCGCCAGCCGCGGCGCTTCATCTCGTCGTTGACGTGGTAGATGTCGAACTCGTCCGAGGTGAAGGCGAAGAGGAAGGTCGGCTCGCCCAGCAGCCGGAGCTCGGGATGCGAGCGGACGGCCTCCTGCATCCTCGCCGAGGTCTCGAAGATCCGCTTCGCGTAGGTGCGATAGCCCTCGCGCCCGACAGAGACCAATGAGGCCCAGGTCGCGGCCAGCAGACCGTCCGAGCGTGACCCCTCCATTCCGGGCGAGAAGTACTTGCCCCCGCTCCAGTCCGGCATGACGAAGTAGCAGCGGTTGCGCAGCTCCCGGTCGCGGAAGAGAAGGGTCGAGGTTCCCTTCAGGCCGTAGCCATACTTGTGCGTGTCGGCCGAGATGCTGGTCACGCCCGGCACCCGGAAGTCGAAGGGCGGGATCGGGTAGCCGAGCTCCTCCCCGAAGGGCAGCAGGTAGCCGCCCAGGCAGCCGTCTACGTGCAGTCCGACGCCTCGGTCGATCGCCAGCCTGCCCAGCTCCGCAATCGGATCGATGGTCCCGTAGCCGTAGTTACCGGCCGAGCCGACGATCGCGATCGTGCCGTCGTCGATCAGCTCCGCCACCGTCTCCGGCCGCACCAGTGTCGTCTCGGGATCGACCTCCGCCCGGCGCATCTCGATCCCGAACAGGTGGCAGGCCTTGTCGAAGGCGGGGTGTCCGGTCTCGGGCTTGACCAGGTTGGGGCGGTCGATGGCGCGGGCCTCCCTCCCCTCCTCGCGATAGGCGAGCACCGCCTGCGCGATGCTTGCGCTTCCCCCCGAGGTGACCATGCCCGCCGGCTCGGCACCCTCGGCCGCGCCGGCGTGCATCAGATCGAGCGCCATCGCGATGATCTCGCCCTCGAAGCGGGTCGCGCTCGGGCACATGTCGCGCTGGAGGGCGTTCTGGTGCGCAAACAGCCCAAACGCCTCCTTGAGGAAGGCGTAGTGGTCGCGGTCGCCGCAGTACATCGTCCCCGAGCACTTGCCGTCCTCCCAGACCTCGTCCTCCTCGGTCGCCATGGAGCGGAGCTCGGTGAGGATCTCCTCGCGGGAGCGACCGACGTCCGGAAGCTCGCGATTGACTCCGAAGCGCTCCGCGTATGGATAGAAGTCGAACAGGTCGCTCATGGGATTCGTGACTCCTTGCTGGCTAGATGTCGCCCGAGAACGTGTCGCAGGACTCCAGCTTTCCTGAGTCGAAGCCGGTCTGCAGCCAGTGCGACCGCTGCTCGGCGGTGCCGTGGGTGAAGGTCTCCGGCACGACATAGCCCTGCGACTGGCGCTGCAGGTTGTCGTCGCCGACCGCGGCCGCGGCGCTGAGGGCCTCATCGATGTCGCCGACTTCGAGAAAACCCGCCTTCTCCTCGGAACGGGCCCAGATGCCGGCGTAGCAATCGGCCTGCAGCTCGAGACGGACCGAGAGACGGTTCGCCTGTCCCTCGCCGGAGGCACGCCGCGCCTGATCGACCTTCGGCAGCG
>DASXSZ010000162.1:0-15994 GCA_036505735.1 Solirubrobacterales bacterium | reverse complement strand
GCCGGACGGCGCTCCGCCGCCCTGGCGGTGAACTCGGGCGCGCGAGCGATCATCTCGAACCCCTCGAAGCCGGTGGCGATCACGGTGACCCGCACCTCCTCGTGCATCGAGGAGTCGACAACGGCCCCAAAGACGATGTTCGCGTTGGCGTCGGCGGCCTGGATGCAGAGCCGCGCCGCCTCGTTGACCTCGAAGAGGCCGAGGTCCTCGCCGCCGGTGACGTTGAGCAGCATGCCCTTGGCACCGTCGATCTGCTCCTCGATCAGCGGAGAGGTGATCGCGGCCTTGGCGGCCTCGACGGCCCGGTTCTCGCCGGTGCCCGTGCCGACGCCCATCAGGGCGGAGCCGGCCTGATGCATGACGAGGCGGACGTCGGCGAAGTCGAGGTTGATCAGGCCGGGGATCGTGATCAGGTCGGTGATGCCCTGGACGCCCTGGCGGAGGATGTCGTCGGCCTCGCGGAAGGCCTCGAGGATGGTCGTCCGCCGCTCGACGATCTGGAGCAGCTTCTCGTTCGGGACGGTGATCAGGGTGTCGACCTCCTTGCGGAGCCGGTCGATCCCCTCCTCCGCCTGTGCCATCCGCTTCTTGCCCTCGAACTCGAAGGGCTTGGTGACCGCGCCGACGGTCAGGGCACCGATCTCCTGCTTGGCGATCTCGGCGATCACCGGGGCCGCGCCGGTACCGGTGCCGCCGCCCTCGCCGCAGGTGATGAAGATCATGTCGGCGCCCTTGAGCGCGTCCTTGATCTCGTCACGCGACTCTGCGGCCGCGCCCGCGCCGACCTCAGGATTGGCGCCCGCGCCGAGCCCCTTGGTCAGGTTGTGACCGATGCCGATCTTGACGTCCGCGTCACAGGCCTGGAGCGCCTGCGCGTCGGTGTTGACCGCGACGAACTCGACTCCGCGCAGCCCCGCGTCGACCATCCGGCTGACGGCGTTGGACCCGCCGCCGCCGACTCCGACGACCTTGATCACGGCCAGATATGAGGTCTCCATTGGTTGGTCCTGCTCCGAGCCCAGCCGCCGATTCGGCTATTGGACAATTCGAAAGTAGGGCAAAGGGTACGCACTGTCAACGGGCGTTTTCGCCTGAACTCTCAAGTCTCGCTTGAGAGTTCGCATGGGGTGACTCTCGTCTGGAGGTCGAGGTCCAGGGTTGGTTGAGGGCCCTATAAATCCCTGCAAAGAGGCATGTTTTGAGGCCATCGTGCCTACGGGTTTCGCCGTCTCGGCGGGATCGCCTGTACGGCTTAATCGCCCTGCACGCGGGCTTGCAGAGCCCCTCCGATCGCACCGCTGAGCTCTCAGCCGCCCGAGACCGGCCGCTCGGGGACGCTCACGTCGAGATAGGACGGCGACCCTCGCTCGTCGCTGGAGAGGACGGTGACCGCCGCCTCCCACTTCTCCCGGGCCCTCGAACCGTCGCCAAAACGGACCTCCGGGCCGTTCTTCAGGTCGAGGACCACCCCTCCCCGGTCCTCGTCCCAGATGGAGGCGGTGACGCGATCGCGAAGCGGCGCCGGCGTCGCCCCCAGGATCGCCGCCTGCGCGGCCGCGTCCTCGTCGAGGCGGGCGCCCTGCGCGGCGGCTCCCTCGATCCTGGGGAGCGCCTTCCGGTCGAAGCTCGCGCCGTTCAGCAGATAGCCATCCGCCGAGACCGCGATATCCCGGCCACCGAGCCTCGCGAACGCGATCGGGAGCCTCTCGGTGATCGTCACCTCGAGGCCGTGCGGGAAGCTCGTGCTGGCCCCAACGGACGCGACGGTGGGGAAGCGGGCGACCGCGTCCCGGAGCTCATCGTCCTTGATGTGGAGGGTGGTCATGTCGCCGGCGACGCGCTGGACGGCATCCTTGATCTCCGACCGGCTCGTCGTCGCCCCCTTGACCGTAACGTCGTGGATGGCGAACCAGGACAGGTTCCGGAACCAGAGCATGTATCCGGCGTAGAGGGCCACGATCACGATCGCGGCGGCGACCAGCCGCCGCCGCAGGACCGCTCCCCGGCTCCGCGTGGGGCGCTGCGTCCGCGGTCGCGTGGAGGGACCTGGGACGGGCCGGCGAGGGTTCAGCGCTCGAGTTGCCATCCCTCCCGTTTCAGCGCTCGAGCCGCCATTCCTCCGGCCAGCTCACCTCCCCCAGGATCTGCACCTCCGGCTCGAGGACCACGCCGAAGCGCTCGTGGACCTTCCGCCTGGCGGCCGCCATCACCTCGAGGATGTCGGCCGTGGTGGCGCCGCCCATGTTCTCGACGAAGTTGGCGTGCTTCGGCGACAGGCGCGCGCCGCCGAGCTTGAGGCCGCCACATCCCGCCGCGTCGAGCAGCTGGCCCGCCGAGCGGCCCTCCGCCCGGGGGTCCTCGGGATTCACGAAGGTCGAGCCGAAGGTCTTGATGCCAGAGGGCTGCGCCTCCTTTCGCCTGCGCCGCATCTCCGCCATGGTGGCCTTCACCTCGGCCGGATTCGCTTCGGCGAGCGCGAAGCTCGCGCTCGCCACGACCTCCCGCTCCCCCAGGTCCGAGCCCCGGTAGCGGAATCCCAGCTCCTCAGGGCGGCGCAGCTCGGCGCCGGCGGCGGCGCACACGGTGACCGCCTCTAGGACCCGTCCGAGCTCCCCGCCGTAGGCATTGGCGTTCATCCGCACGGCGCCGCCGACGGTCCCCGGGATGTTCACCCCGAACTCGAGGCCCGTCAGGCCCCAGCCCGCCGCCTTGGCCGCGGCCGAGGGCAGACGGGCCCCACCGCCGCAGAGCACGTGGGCCCCGTCTCGCTCCACGCGGTTGAGCTCGCCTGCGAGCTTCATCACCAGCCCCC
The DNA here is from genome assembly GCA_036505735.1 of Solirubrobacterales bacterium. Lineage (GTDB taxonomy): Bacteria > Actinomycetota > Thermoleophilia > Solirubrobacterales > 70-9 > DASUPK01. Next base: position 13,182 of record DASXSZ010000162.1, on the reverse strand, counting down.
TGAAGCCGTCGTCCGAGACCAGCAGGTTCGAGCCGGAGCCCACCACCCCGATCGAGAGGCCCTCGCCATCCGCCCAGGCGAGCAGCTCGATCACCTTCTCCTCCGAATCGGGTCGGGCGAAGAAGTCGGCCGACCCGCCCGCCCTGACGGTCGTCAGCCGCGAGAGCGGGTAGCTCCGCTCGACCCCGGCAGGCGCGCTCACGGTCCACCTCCCCCCTCCACCAGCGCGTCGGCCAGCTTGTAGATGTCCCCGGCTCCAATGGTGATCAGCACGTCTCCCCCCTCGAGCCGGGGTCCCAGCGCCTGGGCGGCCGCCTCGGCGGTGGGCAGCCACCAGACCGGCCGGCCGCGGGCGTGGTCGGCGGCAGCGCTCGCGACCATCAGCCCGCTGACGCCTGCGAGCGGGCCGACGGGCTCCTCGCGGGCCGGGTAGACGTCGAGGACGGCCACCTCGTCGGCGGCGGCCAGCGCGGCCCCGAGCTCCGCGGCGAGCGCCTTGGTGCGCGAGTAGAGGTGCGGCTGGAAGGCGGCGATCAGACGGCGCGGCTCGAGCTCACGCGCCGCCTGCAGGGTGGCGGATACCTCGGTGGGGTGATGCGCGTAGTCGTCGTAGATGCGGGCGCCGTTGCTCTCGCCCTTCAGCTCCAGGCGGCGCGCGACGCCAGGGAAGTCAGCGAGCGCCGCCGCGCAGGCGCCGGCGTCGGCGCCGGCGAGTGAGAGGCCGCCGAGCGCGGCCAGGGCGTTGGCGACGTTGTGGCGCCCGGGCAGCCGCAGGACGACCTCCGTGTCGATGCCGGCGCCGCGCGCGCGAAAGCGGCTGCCGCCGCCGGCCTCGGTGCGGATATCGGTCGCGACCAGCTCCGCGTCGGGGCCGGGTCGGCCGCTCACGGGCTCGAGGGCAAAGCGCACCACCCGTCGAGCCTGCCCGGGCAGCCGGACGTCCGCGCCGGTGACCAGGCCCGAGGCCGGGGAGGCGAAGGCGGCGAAGGCCTCGCTGAGCTCCGCCAGCGAGCTCCAGCGGGAGTGGTGATCGAGCTCGAGGTTGGTGATCACACCGGCCTCGGGCTGCAGCTTGAGGAAGCTGGCATCGCTCTCATCGGCCTCCGCAACCACCCACTCACCCTCCCCCCAGCCGGCGTTGGTCGGCCCGCCATCCGGGCCCGCCCCGGGCAGCTCCCCGCCCAGGAAGAAGGACGGATCCGCCCCGGTTGCGCGCAGGGCCCAGGTGCACATGGCCGCGGTCGTCGTCTTGCCGTGGGTGCCGGCGATCGCCAGGAGCCGGCGCCGCCCGCAGAGCTCGGCGAGGAGCTCGCCGCGATGGATCACCCGCTGGCCACGCTCGCGAGCCCGCTGTAGCTCCGGGTTGTCCTCGGGAACGGCCGTGGAGACGACCACCTCGGCATCGGCGGGGACATGCTCAGCATCGTGCCCGAGCTCCGGCTCGATCCCGGCGGCGCGCAGGCGATCCATATATGAGGACTCGGCCCGGTCCGAGCCGGTCACCTCGGCGCCGAGCTGCCGGCAGACGAGCGCCAGACCGCTCATCCCGGCGCCCCCGATCGCGATGAAGTGGAGCCTGCGGCCCTCCATCTGCTCAGCCACCGGCGGCCGCCCCGAGGACCTCACGAGCGATGCGCTGCGCGGCGTCGGGCTTCGCGAGCCGGCGCGCGGCGATCGACATTTCACGCAGCCGATCCTCGTCTGCGAGCAGCGCGGCGATCTCCTCGCTGAGCCGCTCCGGCGTCAACTCGCTGTCCGGGATCACAACCGCAGCGCCGCCGTCGGCCATCCAGCGCGCGTTGGTCATCTGGTGACCGGCTGTAGCGTGGGGAAATGGGATCAGGATCGCCGGGCGGCCGGCGGCCGCGATCTCCATCACGGAGCCGCCGGCGCGTGCGACGACCAGGTCGGCGGCCGCCAGTACGTCACCCAGGTCCGGCTCGTACTGGATCAGCGTGTAGCGCTCCGGCCGCCCCTGCTCGTCCCAGCGCCGTCGCAGCTCGGCGTAGTCGCGGCGCCCGGCGACGTGGAGGATCCAAGGCTGCCCCACGTGGTCGTGCGGGAGACCGCGCTCGAGGCGGGTGAAGGCGTCGAAGGCGGCCCGGTTGATCGATTGCGCGCCCAGGCTGCCGCCGACCACGGTCACGCAGTCGACCGGCTCGGGGATGCCGAAGCGGCGGCGGGCGACCGCCGGATCGGCCTCGAGCACGGCGCGCGGCACCGGCCGCCCCGTGACGACGTAGGGCCCGCCGTCGCGCCCCGGGATGGGAAAGGAGAGACAGATCCTGCTGGCGCGCCGGGCGAGGAGACGGTTGGCGAGCCCGAGATGGCTGTCCGCCTCGGTGAGCACCAGGGGCAGGCCCATCCTGAGCGCGGCCAGCCCCACCGGGCCGGCGACGTATCCGCCACCGCCGAGGACCACGTCGGGCCGGCGCCGGCCGAGCGCCCGGCGAGCCGCGCCGACGGCGCGGCCGGCACGTGTCGCGGCGATGGCCGCCTTGACCGGGTTGTGGCGGTCGAGCCCGCTGACGCGCAGGTAATCGATCTCGTAGCCGGCCTGGGGGACGAGCTCCGCCTCGGCGCGCTCGCGGGTGCCGAGGAAGCTGACCTCTGCGCCCTCAGCGAGAAGCGCGTCGGCGACGGCGATCGCCGGCACGACGTGCCCCGCCGTGCCGCCGGCCGCTATCACGACTCTTGCCACTTGCTACGCGCTTCCTCCTGGTGTGTGTTCCGCCCTCGACCATGCGCAGTCTCGCAGGGCCCGCGGCCGTGGCGCGTCCTCCGCGCCCCGAGCCGCGGCGGCCCGAGGACCGGGCGGCGGGACGCCGGGCGACGTTAAGGATCAGGCCGGCGGCGGCCAGCGTGAGGATCAGGCTGGTCCCCCCGTAGGAGACGAAGGGCAGGGGCACGCCCGTGAGCGGGGCGAGCCCGAGCACGGCGAAGAGGTTGAGGGCGGCCTGCGCCATGATCAGCGAGGTGAGCCCGGCCGCGAGCACCTTGCTGAAGCGGTCCCTCGCCCGGTGGGCCGCCCGCAACCCGGCATAGCCGAACATCCCGAACAGACCGATCAGCACGAACATCCCGGCCAGGCCGAGCTCCTCACCGATCACCGCCGCGATCATGTCCGTGTGGGCCTCGGGCAGGTACGAGGCCTTCTGGACGCTCTCGCCGAGGCCGACGCCGAAGAGCCCGCCGGAACCGACCGCGATCGTCGCCTGCTTCGCCTGGAATCCCGAGCCGCTCTCATCGGTGCCGGGATGGAGGAACCCGGTGAGGCGAGCCGACTGGTAGGGATGCATCGCGATCATCGCCAGGGCGACGATCGCGATCAGGGCGGCAACCGGCGCCAGAGTCCGCGCCCGCACCCCGGCCAGGAAGAGGACGCAGAGGACCGCGAAGGAGGCGACGATCGCCGTGCCGAGGTCGGGCTCCTTGGCGATCATCAGAATCGACAGCCCAACCATCAGCAGGTACGGTCCGAGCCCGCCGAGCGACCGGGTCCGCTTCGGCTCCGCCGACAGCAGGTAGGCGCCGTAGAGGACGAGCGCGATCTTCGCGAGCTCGGAGGGCTGGAACTGGAAGAGTCCGCTCCCGACCCAGCGCTGGGCGCCGTTCACCTGCGTGCCCACCCCCGGCAGCAGCACGGCGAAGAGCAGAAACAGGGACGAGAGGACGATCAGGGGGGTGAGCGGCTTGACCGCCGCGACGCCGCGTACCGATGCGACCCGCATAACCACCAGTCCGATGGCGCCGAACACCAGCGTTCGCTCCAGGTAGTAGAAACCGTTGCCTCCGCTGTTGAGCAGGGAGCGGGCCGAACTGGCACTGAACACCATCACTGCACCGAAGGCGAGCAGGCAGAGCGTGGCGGTGAGGAGCAGCGAGTACTCGAGCGGCGGGGCCGCGCGCTTCGAGGCGGGGGCGGCCGCGCGAGAGCTCACCCCAGGGCCTCCACCAGCTCGCGGAAGCGGTCGCCCCGGTCCTCGAAGTCCCGGAAGGCGTCGAAGCTGGCGCAGGCAGGCGAGAGCAGCACGACCTCACCCGGCCGTGCCTCCGCCCCCGCCCGCTCGACGGCGCGCTCGAGCGTCCCGCACCGCGTGATCTCGACGCCGGCCTCGGCCGCCGGCGCCAGCTCGGTGGCGAGCCGACCGGCGGCCTCCCCGATCAGGTAGCAGGCGGCGCAGCGCTCCCTGACGGCGTCCGCGAGGGGCTCGAAGCTCTCCCGCTTCGGCCGGCCGCCCGCGATCAGCCGTACCCCACCGTCGAAGGCTCGGATTCCGGCCAGTGCAGAGGCCACGTTGGTCGCCTTCGAGTCGTTGACGTAGAGGACTCCCTGGCGCTCCCGGATCGTCTCGAGGCGGTGGCGCACTCCGGGGAAGCTCCGCAGGCCCTCGGCGACGGCGTCGCGCGGCAGCCCCGAGGCGAGCGCCGCGGCCGCGGCGGCCATCGCGTTCTCGACGTTGTGGGAGCCGAGCAGCCGCAACTCGTCCGCGCGGATCAGGGGCTCGCCCGCGGCGAAGATCACGCCCCCGCGCATACTGAGCTCGCAGTCGGGGTCGCTCGCGCCGGGCTCCTCGGCCGGGCAGAAGCGGACCAGCCGCCCGCAGCCCCCGAGGTCGCGCTTACGGAGCTCCTCGCTCTGGCCGTTGTAGACCGTGAGGTCGTCGTTCCCCTGGTTCGCGAAGATGCGGAGCTTCGCGTCGAGGTAGGCCTCGAGCGTCCCGTGTCGATCGAGGTGGTCCGGGGCGAGGTTGATGAAGACCCCGCACTCCGGCGCGAAGTACTCGGTGTCCTCGAGCTGGAAGCTGGAGGCCTCGCAGACCACGGTCGCGTCCGGATCGACGGCGCCGACCAGGGAGGCCAGCGGTGTGCCGACATTGCCAGCCACCGCCACCGGCCGGCCATCCGTCCTGTGGAGGTGGCCGATCAGCTCGGTCGTCGTCGTCTTGCCGTTGGTGCCGGTGACCGCGCAGAACTCGTTCGGGATCAGCCGCCAGGCGAGCTCGAGCTCTCCGGTCACCTCGATCTCCCGCCCCCGGGCGGCCGTGACGACCGGGGCGTCCTGGGGCACGCCGGGGCTCTTGACCAGGGTTCGGGCACGATCGAGTTGCCGTGTTCCATCCACGCCCAGGCTGACTTCGACGCCCGCGGCGTGGAGCCCTTCCGCTTCCACGGGTGCGCCCGAGTCGACGCCGAACACGGTCTCGCCGCGGTCGGCGAGCACGCTCGCGATCGCGGCCCCGGAGCGCGCCAGGCCGACCACGAGGAAGGGCCCCTCGGGCAGCGGCGGACGGGGCTTTCGGCCCAGGTTCACATAACCATCTTCGCCCTCAGGCGCTCACTCCCTGCGTGCCTGAGGCGTGCCTGCAGCGCCAGCGGGGACTTGGCGCATTCTTCGGCTACAAGGTTCCTCGCTAGACGAGCCCTACCTGGGCAAGACGTCTCGGCCAAGCAGCTTGCCCTGGTAGCCAACCGGCTCCTCCCGCAGCGCCCGTGTGAAATAGGGGATCGCGTCCCGCCCAAGGCTCCCGCCATGCATGCCGTGAATCCAGTCGGGGTCGAGGGCCTCGATTCGATCGACCACGTCCCTGACCGGCTGATCGTGGGCGAAGATCCCGATCTGGCGGTAGTACTCGCACATCATGCTGCCGAGGTTCTCGGTCACGACCGGCGGCTGGTCGCCGGGCTGGATGAACAGGTCCGACGGAAACACGCTCTTGGTGGTCTCGTCGAACAGCATCATCGAGTCCCAGTGGTGCACGTGAGGCGTCTCCAGGAAGCGCAGCCTATGCTTGCCGAGATCGATCACCTCTCCCTCCGCATGGCCTTCGACGCGGCCTGAGTAGTTCCAACCGCTCAGGTTCAGGATGGCGCTCATGTCGCTGCACGCGAGTGTCGAGCTCGGCGCCCCTTCCAGGAAGCGGTCCATGCCCCCGTTCTCGTCCGCTTCGAAGTGGCACAGGATCACGTACTCGAGCTTGCTGGGATCGAGCAGTTCCGCAACGCCGTCGCGAACACCCTGGTACAGCCCGTACATCCCGGTGTGGATGAGGGCGGGGCGCTCGTCGTCGATCAGGAACTGGTTGAACTGAAAATCGATGTCAGGAAGCCGGACCGTAGTGCAGATCCTGTAGATCCCGTCGACCACTTCGTCTACGCGGGCTATGGCTGGCGCTCCTCTCTATCGTCGAACATCAAGAAGCGATCGGCTCGCCGTCGTGGAAGAAACTGCCGGTCGGCGGACTGTATCCGGCTTGGTCTTCGAGCACCACTGCTTTGCGCGAAACGCGAGCGTCGGTTCGAAAGCGCTCCTCTCCAGGCAAAGCGGCGCGTTGCTGCCGCGCTACGTCCCGATCGCCTGCTGATAGAGGGTGAAGCCGATCCCGGAGCAGACCGCGGCGACGATCCAGAAGCGCAGCATGATCTTGGTCTCCGACCAGGCGAGCAGCTCGAAGTGATGATGGACCGGGGCCATCAGGAGGACACGGCGGCGGAGCATCTTGAAGGTGGCGACCTGGAGGGCGACCGAGAGCGCCTCGATCACGAAGATCCCCCCGGTGATGATCAGCAGGATCTCGGTCTGCGTCATCACCGCCAGCGCGCCGATCGCTCCACCCAGCCCGAGGGAGCCGGTGTCGCCCATGAAGATCGAGGCGGGGAAGGCGTTGAACCAGAGGAAGCCGATGCAGCCGCCGACCAGGCAGGCCGAGAGCAGGGAGAGGCTGTGCTCGCCGGTGGTGATGAAGGTGATCGCCGTATAGGCGAGCAGGACGATCGCGCAGCAGCCCGCCGCCAGGCCGTCCAGGCCGTCGGTGAGGTTGACCGCGTTGCTGGATCCCGCGATCACCAGGAAGATCACGATCGGGTAGACGGCGTCCGGGATATCGAGCGAGGCGTCGGAGATGCGGAGCTCGAGGCTCGACTCGAGACCAACCGAGTGCCGGGCGACGTACCAGAGGCCGATGGCCAGCCCGGCCTGGGATAGGAGCTTGTAGCGGGCGGAGAGGCCGAGCGAGCGCCGGCGGGTGATCTTCAGGTAGTCGTCGATGAAACCGATCGCGGCGCACCCCAGTGCGACGCCGAAGACGGCGAGGCTCTGCGTGTCCCGGTCGGAGAGCACCAGATACGGGATCGCGATCGCCGTAAAGACGATCAGGCCGCCCATCGTCGGCGTTCCGGCCTTCTCGTGGTGCTCCTCGGGGCCCTCCTCGCGGATCTGCTGGCCGAACTCCCGCAGGCGCAGGTACTCGATGAACTTCGGGCCGAGGAAGATGCAGATCAGCATCGCGGCCATGCCGGCGATCAGGATCTCTCCGAGCATCTACCGGCCCGTCAGCTTTTCCGCGACGCGCTCCAGCCCGACTGCCCGCGACCCCTTGACCAGGACGGCGTCCCCCGGACCGAGAGCGGCGCCGAGCGCATCGGCGGCGGCATCCGCGTCGGCGACCTGCTGGTCAGGGCCGTAGCCGGAGGCCATCTCCCCCACTCCGATGATCAGCTCCACCCCGACCTCGCGGGCGTGCTCGCCGATCTCGCGGTGGTAGGCGGCCGCTCCGGGCCCCAGCTCTCGCATCTCGCCGAGCACGGCGAGCCGCCGGCCCCCCGCGGCCAGCGAGGCGAGGTGGTCGAGCGCCGCCCTCATCGAGATCGGGTTGGCGTTGTAGCAATCGTTGATCAGGATGGCGTCCCCCGGGAGCTCCACCAGCTCCCCACGAAGGCGCGAGAAGACTATCCCGGGCGCCCGATCCGCCATCGCACCGAGCGAGAAGCCGAGGGCGACGCCCGCCGCGATCGCCGCCAGGGCGTTGTCGAGGTTGTAGAGCTCGACGAAGGGGAGCTTGAACCGATGCTCGCCCTCTGGGGCTCGCACCAGGGCGTCGGTCTCCCCCGCCTCGGCCGCCACCTCGAGCGCCTCGACGTCTCCTCCCGCTCCGAAGCGCAGGAGCTTCGGCGCCCACTGCAGGTACGGCTCGAGCGGCCCCGCGCCCGCCGGCACCACCGCCGTCCCCTCGGCGCGCAGCCCGTCGATGATCTCGGCCTTCGCGGCCGCGATCGCCTCGACCGAGCCGAGCAGCTCGACGTGCACCGGGCCGACGTTGGTGACCACGGCGACGTCGGGCTCGGCGATCGCGCAGAGCTCGGCGATCTGGCCCGGCCCGCGCATTGCCATCTCCAGGACGAGCACCTCCGTCCCCTCGGGCGCGGCGAGCACGGCCAGCGGCAGCCCGATCTCGGTGTTGAAGTTCTCGGGGCTGGCCCGGACCTCGCCGGGCAGGAGCGCGCGGCAGACGTCCTTGACCGAGGTCTTGCCGGTCGATCCGGTGATCCCCACCACCCGGCAGCCGAGCTTCTCCCGCCAGGCCCGCGCCAGGGACTGGAGCGAGGCGAGGGGGTCCGCAGTACCGAGGACCCAACCGGGAACCTCACGCGCGCCCACGCGGCGCTGCATGGCGAGCTCACGCCCCCACTGCGTCGAGACCAGGACCCCCCAGGCGCCGCGGCGAACGGCATCGGCCGCGAACTGGCCCCCGTCGTGATGCTCCCCGGGCAGACCGACGAACAGGTCGCCTTCGCGGATATCCCGCGAGTCGATCACCGCCCGCCGAGGGCCGCCCTCCCCGCCGCTCGCCAGCACCTGGGCCCCGGCGGCCGAGGCCAGCCGCTCGCCGTCGAGGGTGATCAACTTGCGGCGCTCGCGGCCAGCTTGCGGAGCTCCTCGCGGGCGACGTCGCGATCGTCGAACGGGACCTTGCGCCCGTCCTCGAACTCCTGCCCCTGCTCGTGGCCCTTGCCCGCGATCACCACGGTGTCGCCCTGCTCGGCCCGTCCCAGGGCCAGCGCGATCGCCTCCCTGCGCTCCTGCTCGACGACCACCTCGGCGTGGGCGTCGCCCGGGATCCCCGCCTGGATCTGATCGATGATGGCGGCGGGATCCTCGGAGCGGGGGTTATCCGAGGTGACGACGGCCAGGTCGGAGAGCTCCGCCCCAGCCCTCCCCATCAGCGGCCGCTTCTCGCGGTCCCGGTCACCGCCACAGCCGAAGACGGAGATCAGCCGGCCGTGCGTGATGCGCCTCGCGGCCGCGAGCACGTTCTCCAGGGAGTCCGGGGTGTGCGCGTAGTCGACGATCACTCCGAAGGGCTGGCCCTCGTCGATCGACTCGAAGCGGCCCGGCACCTGCTCCGCGGAGGCGAGCGCGGTGGCGGCTCCTTGCAGGTCGAGTCCGAGGGCGTGGGCGACCGCCATGGCCGCCAGCGCGTTGGAGACGTTGAAGTCGCCGGGCAAAGGCGTCTCGACGTCGAGCTCGCCCTCCGGCGAGAGGCAGAGGAACCGGGAGCCGCTCGCGTCGAACGTCACGCCGCGGGCGCTCAGGTCCGCCGCCGCACCCGCCGCGGAGTAGGTGATGCACTCGCCGCCGTCGCCGCCGGAGAGGTCCGCTGCCAGACGCTGCCCGTAGGCATCGTCCAGGTTGATCACCGAGATGCCGCCCTCGAGCTCGATCATCGGCGCTCCGCCCTCGCCCGAGAAGAGCAGTCGCTTGGCCTCGAAGTAGTCCTCCATGCCGTCATGGAAGTCGAGGTGATCCTGGCTCAGGTTGGTGAACACCTTGACCGTGAAGTGGATCGCGTCGGCGCGGTGCAGGACGAGGGCGTGTGAGGAGACTTCCATTGCGCAGGCGGCGTCCCCGGAATCGAGCATCCGGTCGAAGCTCCTCTGCAGGTCGATCGCCTCGGGGGTCGTCCTCTCCACCTCCTCGACCTGGCCGCCCACCACCCGCTGGACCGTCCCCAGCAGACCACAGTGGCGCCCGGCCGCCTCGAGCAGGTGACGGACCAGGAACGCGGTCGTCGTCTTCCCGTTGGTCCCTGTGATCCCGACCACCGTGAGCTCCGATGTCGGATCGCCGTGGAACGTCGCCGCGACAGGCGCCATCGCGGCCCGCGCGTCCTCGACCCGGGCCTGTGGCGCGTCGAGGTCCAGCGGGCGCTCGACCACGAGCGCGGAAGCGCCGGCGTCGACCGCCTTCGGCGCGAAGTCGTGCCCGTCGGTCCGCTCACCGGGGAAGCAGAAGAAGAGCGTCCCGGGCCCGACCCAGCGGCTGTCGTAGGCCAGGTCGCCGATCTCCACGGATGCGTCGCCGCGCAACTCCGCGGCCACGCCCGAGGCTCTCAGCAGCTCACCGAGCTCCATCGCGACGCGATTCTAGGAGCGAGGTGGGGTTGACCGGCCTGGCCATCCGCAGGGTGGCCTAGCGTTGCCTCGTGCGCGACTACAACGCCGACGGGAAGCTCGACTGGCACGACTACTACGAGGAGGCGCTGACCCCGGTCCAGACCGTCAGCGTCAAGCTCGGGAACGTCCTGTTCACGCCGCTCTCGGCGCTCCTCCACACGATCTGGTTCGTGGTCTGGTTCGCCGCCGGGCTCAGCATCAACCTGCTCACCCTGGTCGTCAGCCTAGAGGCGATCTACATCACCCTGTTCATCGGCCTCGGCCAGAAGCTCCAGGACAAGCGATCCCACATCCAGGCGATCGCCGACAAGGCGGAGGCAGCGAAGGCAGCGACTCACCGGGATCAGCTGGCCAGCTCACAGGCCGCCCTGCTGAAGCAGAACACGGACATCACCGAGCAGATCGAGAAGCTCACCGAGGAGATCCACAGCCACCTCGGCATCAAGGCCTAGCCCGACCTAGCGCGGCGAGATTCCCAGGTAGGGCAGCGCGAAGGAGGCGATCTGCCCGAAGACCGGCGCGGCGACGGCCCCGCCGAAGTGGACGTAGAGCGGCTGATCGACGACCACCGCCACCAGCAGCTTCGGCCGCTGGGCGGGCGCGAAGCCGACGAAGGACGCGACGTAGTCGGTGTCGGAGTAGGTCCCGTTCTCGACCTTCTGCGCCGTTCCGGTCTTGCCCGCCAGCACGTATCCCGGGACGCTCACCGACGACGCCGTTCCGCCCGGCTCGAGCACGCCCTCGAGCATGCGCCGCAGCTGCGCCGCGGTCCGCGCGCTGATCACCCGGTGCGGGTCGGTGTTCTGCTCGACGGGCTGACCGCCGACGCTCTTGATCAGCGTCGGGCGGCGGAGGATGCCGCCGTCGGCGATCGCGGAATAGGCGGTCGCCATCTGCATCGGCGTCACCGCCAGACCCTGCCCGATCGGCAGGTTGCCCATGGTCGAGCCGGAGTAGTCGTCTCGCGCGGGCACGATGCCGCGCTCCTCCCCGGGGAAGTCGAGGCCCGTCGGCCGGCCGAAGCCGAAGCGGTTGATCCACTGCGAGAAGCGGTCGGCGCCCTCCCGCAGCCCGATCGTGATCGCACCGACGTTCGAGGACTGGGCCAGGATCTGGGCGGTGGTCAGGGTCTCGGGCGGGCGCGGCTCCGCCTCGCCGATGGTGCGGTCGTAGACGTGGATCTCGGAGGGCAGGTAGAAGCTCGAGTTCGGTGTGACCACGTGGTCGTCGAGCGCCGAGGCGACGGTGAAGGCCTTGAAGGTGGAGCCGGGCTCGTACGTGAATCCGGTGGCGCGGTTCTCGAGCTCCTCGGAGCTGGCGTCCGCCAGATCCGACGGGTCGAAGCCCGGCCAGTTTGCCATCGCCAGAACCTCGCCCGTGTTCGGGTTCATGACGATCGCCGTGGCCCCCTTGGCCTGATAGTGCCGCGCGGCCTCGGAGAGGGCCTGCTCCGTCTTGTCCTGGATCGCAGCGTCGATCGTGGTCTGGATGTCCTCGCCGACGCTCGCGGGGCTGACGGTCTCCATCCGCAGAGGCCGGCCGAGCGCGTCGTGCACCACGTCCTGCTCGCCGTTGGCGCCGCCCAGGACGCTGTTCTCCGAGTGCTCCAGGCCGGTCAGGCCCTGGTTCTCGGTGCCGACGGCGCCGATCACCTGGGAGGCCAGCTCGCCCTGCGGGTAGAGCCGCCGGGTGGTCGGAACCGTCGAGATCCCCTCGGTGTGGAGCTTCTCGACCCGGGAAGCGATGGCTGGATCGACCTTCCGGGCGAGGTAGGCGAAGCCCGAGCTCCGATCCGAGAGCGCGTTGGCGAGATCGGTGGTCGGCTCCCCGAGGATGTCGTGCAGCTTCAGAGCGGTCCGTGCCGGGTTCTTGACCTGGTAGGGCGTCGCGATCACGTCCGCCGCGTCCTCAGAGGCCGCCAGGACCTTGCCGGTCCGGTCGAGCACGCGTCCGCGCTGGCCGGGGATCGTGACCCGGGTGACCTGCTGGTCGCGCGCCTCGGCGCGCAGTGCCCCGCCCCTCACCCCCTGGAGCCAGAACGAGCGGGCGATCGCGAACGAGAAGACCAGGCAGAAGATGCAGAAGAGCAGCCCGAGCCGGCGGTCTATTCGTCGCATCGCTGCCCTCGCCTAGAGACCGACGCCCCCGGTCGAGCTCGTGGAGCCGCTCGACGTTCCGCTCCCCGTCGAGGCGCCGCTCCCCGACCCGCCGCCCGAGTCCGGCGCTGTGGTCGTCGGGGCAGGCGTCGACGGCGCGGTGGTGGTGGTCGTCGTCGGCGCTGGGGCCGAGGCGCTCACGGGCGCGTAGGAGGTCCCGGGCGCCGGATAGCTCGACGGCTGGCTCGGCGCCATCAGGAAGCTGTCCGTGGCGAGCAGGTGAGAGAGCCGCTCGGCATCCCGGTCGCTTGCGTCCAGGTAGGTGATCGCCCTGGGATTGGGGACGGCGAGGCCGAGCCTCGCGGCCTCCGCCTCCACCCGGCTGGCCGAGAGCCTCTGGTCGATCTGTGCGCGCAGGCCGGAGACCTCCGTCTTCAGCGCGTCGATCTGCAGGGAGAGGCGCCCCGAGCCGGCGGTCAGGCTGAGGCTGATCACGTTGAGGGCGACGATCCCGACGAGCAGCGCGCCGAGGACGGCGATCCACCCGCGGCCGCGGGTCAGGCGCATGATCAGGCTTGAATCGGAGATGTCCCGGACCGCTCCGGCGCTCCGCCCCACCGCTTGCGGGAACAGGGCGGCGCCCGCAACGGCCGGTCTCATCAACCTCGCAGCCGGCGCCTCGCGGGGGCGTGTCCGGCGCGCCGGAGCGCGAGGAGCGCTGCGCGGCTTGGCACTCGTCGCCGGTCGAGCTGCCCGGGCCTTGCGGGCGGTCGCGGCGGCGGCCATCAGCCCGCCCCCTCCGCCTCGCGGATCTTGAGCGCGGCACGCAGGTGCGCCGAGGCGGCGCGCGGGT
>DASXSZ010000161.1:0-39664 GCA_036505735.1 Solirubrobacterales bacterium | reverse complement strand
AAGCCCAGGTCGCGCTCGGGATCCGATCCGGCGCGGTCCTCCTCCGTGTAGAGCGGCTTGATCCGCTGCCCGGAGATGGTCTCGAAGAGCGCCTCGCGCTCCTCCAGGCGCTCATAGACCTCCGCCAGCCACTCATGAGCGCGTCTCCGCGCTTCGGGCTCTACGGCCATGAGGGCAGTCTACGGGCGCTGTTACGCCTCTTCGAAACCCCCGCTGCGATCCCGCCGGCGGCGGCGGCCAGGGCGGTTGCCCCCGCGATCGCGAGCTTCCGCCCGAGCTTCTCGAAGCGCATCACCTGCCAGCCCTCCTGGCGGGCGATCTCGAGCAGGTCGGCGTCCGGGTTGACGACTACGGCGTTCCCCACCGAGCGCAGCATGGGCAGGTCGCTGACCGAGTCCGAGTACGCATAGGAGGCGTCCATGTCGATGTCGTGGCGATCCGCGAACTGCCGCATCGCCTCGACCTTGCCCTTGCCGTAGACGAACGGCCCGTCCATCTCACCCGTGTACTTGCCGTCCGACCCGACGGCCCAGCGGGTGCCGATGCCACCCTCCATGCCGAGCACGGCGGCCAGCGCCTTGACCAGGTCGTTGCCGGCGGCGCTGACGATGAAGGTGGCGCGGCCGTCGTCCTGGTGGCGGTGGACCTCGTCGAGCATCTGCCGGTAGATCCGCGGCAGGATCCCGGCGAGCACCGCCGGAGCCATCCGCTCGACTTCCCGCTCGGGGATCTGGGCGAAGATCCGCTTGGCGACCTCGAGCACCGCGTTCGTCTGCTCGTCCGAGGAGCCCCGCAGCCGGTAGCGGAGGTGATCCCAGCCCCACTTGGCGAGCTGCCTGCGCGGCACGAAGCCGCGCTGGTTCGCGACCCGCGCGAAGACCATCCCGGAGGAGCCGGCCATCAGCGTCTTGTCGAGATCGAAGAAGGCCGCGCCGCTGCCGCCCCCCTCGGCAGGGGGCGCGCCGTCCGTCTCGGACTCTCGGTTAGGAGCCGTTGACCTCGACGACGATCGCATCGCCCTGCCCGCCGCCGCTGCAGATCGCCGCGCAGCCGAGCCCGCCGCCACGGCGGCGCAGCTCATGCACCAGCGCACCGACGATGCGGGCGCCGGAGGCTCCGATCGGGTGGCCGAGTGCGATCGCCCCGCCGTTCACGTTGACCTTGTCCTCGTCGATCTCCAGCATCCGCATCGAGTTGATCGCCACCGAGGCGAATGCCTCGTTGATCTCCCAGAGGTCGACGTCGCCCGGCTCCTTGCCGATCCTCTCGAGCGCCAGCTTCGCGGCCCGACCCGGCGTCTTGGCGAGATAGGCGAAGTCGTCGGCGACCTGCCCGTAGCTGAGCACGGTCGCGATCGGCTGCTTGCCGTTTTCCTTCGCCCACCCATCCGAGGCGACGATCACAGCAGCCGCGCCGTCGTTCACCCCGGGGGCGTTGCCGGCCGTGTGGGTGGCGTCGTCGCCGCCGACCGGCTTCAGCTTGGCGAGCACCTCGAGCGTCGTGTCCGGGCGGATGGCCTCGTCCGTGGCGACCTCGTTCTCGCCCTTCTTCGACTTGACGGTGACCGTGACGATCTCCTCGGCCAGCTTGCCGTCCTCGGTCGCCTTGTGGGCGAGCTGATGCGAGCGCTCGGCGAAGCGGTCCATGTCGGCGCGGGTGATCTCGAGCTCGTTGGAGACCTCGCTGGCCTCCGCGATCATCTGCTTGTCGGTGAAGGGGTTGGTGAGCCCGTCGTGGGTCATCGCGTCTATCGCCTTCACGTCGCCCATCCGGAAGCCGAAGCGTGAACCTGGCAGCAGATAGGGGGCCTTGCTCATCGACTCCATCCCGCCGGCGACGCCGATCTTCAGGTCCTCGGCACGGATCGCCTGGTCGGCGAGGCCGATCGCCCGCATGCTGGAGGCACAGACCTTGTTGATCGTCTCCGAGGGCACCTCGCGGGGGATCCCGGCCTTGATCTGGGCCTGGCGCGACGGGATCTGTCCCTGCCCCGCCTGCAGCACCTGGCCGTAGACGACGCCCTGGACCTCGTCCGCCTTCACCTCGGCGCGGTCGAGCGCCTCCGAGATCGCGGTGCCGCCGAGGTCGGTGGCATCTAGGGAGGAGAGCCCTCCGCCCATCTTCCCGAAGGGAGTCCTGGCGGTGGAGAGGATGACGGTCTTCGACATCTGGGCCTTTCGTCTATGCCGGCGGCGTGTCCGTCCGGCTGTTCCCAAGTTCAGGGTCAATGCTAGTGACCCGGCCGAAAACCCCTCCGGTCGGCGCACTCGCGACCGTCTGTAATCTGGCGCCCCTTGCGCGTTGAGGTCGCCGACAAGCCGCTCTCCGAGGTCGATGCCGACCTGCTCGCAGTCCTCATCTTCGATGGGGACGAGCTGCCGGAGCCGCTGGCGGGCGCACCCGGCTCCGACGATGTGAAGGGCTCCTACAAGAAGGCGACGGTCGTCCACCCCGAGCGGCCGGGGCGGGCTGTGGTGGTGGGCCTGGGCGACCGCGACGAGTTCGAGCCCGAGAGGGCGCGGGTGGGGGGAGCGATCGCGACGCGCACGGCGGGGTCCGTGGACGCGACCAGCATGGCTCTCGCCGGTCCCGACTGGACCGACCCGAAGGCACTGGCGAAGGCGATCGTCGAGGGGGCGATCCTCGCCTCCTACCGATTCGACCGCTTCAAGTCGAAGAAGGACGGCGACGAGGACGAGGGCTCCGGCAAGCACCTCGACCAGATCACGGTGATTGGCGACGGCGAGCTGGCCGAGCCCGTCGAGGCCGCGCGGATCGCCGCCGAGGCCGAGAACTTCGCCCGCGAGCTGCAGGACCTGCCCGCCAATGTCGTCACCCCCTCCTATCTGGCGGGCCGCGCCGAAGCGATAGCCGCGGAGCATTCGAACGTCACCTGCGAGGTGCTCGGCCGCAAGGAGATCGCCGACAAGGGGATGGGCGGGCTGGTGGCCGTCTCCCAGGGCACTGCCGAGGACCCGAGGTTGATCGTGCTGCGCTACCAGGGCGGCGGCGGCGAGACGCTCGGCCTGGTCGGCAAGGGCGTCACCTTCGACACCGGGGGGATCTCGATCAAGCCGGCCGGGTCCATGCACGAGATGAAGATGGACATGTCCGGCGCCGCGGCCGTGCTCGAGGCCGTCTCCGCCATCGCAAAACTGGAAATCCCGATCGACATCCTCTCGGTGATCCCCTCGACCGAGAACATGCCGAGCGGGACCGCGGTCAAGCCCGGCGACATCATCACCCAGCTGAACGGCAAGACCGTTGAGGTCAACAACACCGACGCCGAAGGGCGCCTGATCCTCGCCGACGCCCTCTCCTACGCGGTTGAGCTGGGCGCCGACCGGATCATCGACCTCGCCACCCTGACCGGCGCCGTGATCGTCGCGCTCGGATCGACCTACGCCGGTCTGATCTCCAACGACGACGCCTTCGCCGCCGAGGTCGAGGGCGCGGCCGCCCGGACGGGCGAGCTGGCCTGGCGCCTCCCCCTCCACCCCGAGTACAAGGAGCTCACGAAAGGCACCGCCGCCGACCTCACCAACGCCTCTGCGAAGCGCAAGGCGTCGACGATCTACGCGGGTTCATTTCTGGAGGAGTTCGTCGACGAGCGGCCCTGGGTCCACCTGGACATCGCGGGAACCGCCTGGGATGTCGGACGCGAGTACGTCGGCAAGGGCCCGACCGGCTTCGGCGTGCGACTGCTCGTCGACCTGGCGCAGTCGCTGGGGTCGCGGAAGGTCTAGAGGGTTGATGAGGGTTAGGCATGCGGCGTCATCCGCGCGTGCGGATAACCCACATCAGCCCTCTAGACCGCGAGCAGCCGCAGCAGGCGGCGGCCGAGCACTCGGTCGCCCTCGACCCTGACCCGCCCGCTGGCGATGCGCCCGAGGGCCCTGCGGCCGCGCGGGCGGCGGGGATCGGGGACGCCGTGGAGGCGGCCGCGCAGGGTCGGCACGGTCGCGAAGTGAACGATGTCGGGGAGGCGGCCCGAGATCACCAGGTCGGGCTTGCGCGAGTCGCCGTCCTCGACCACCACGCTACGCGCCTTGAAGTGGATGCGAAGGGGTGAGAAGCCTTCGCTGAAGCGGAAGACGACGCGACCGCGCATCTGGGTGGCCAGGTCGGGCTCCCGCGCGATCCCGCGCTCGATCAGCCCGAAGATGCTCGGCGCAACACCGTCCTCGACCATCCGGCCGAGACGGAGGCTGGGCGCTCGATCGGCCGCGCCCGCCGGCCTGCCGTTCCTGCGGCTCACTCCCCGATCGTAGGCGGCGCTCAGGCGCCGCGGCCGATCAGGGCTCAAGGATGAGGCAGGTGCTGGTCGCCGTGGCGAGCAGCTTGCCGCTCTCGACCGAGGTCAGCCGCGCCTCGGAGGTCGCGGTCTTGCGGCCGCGGTGGATCACCTCGGCCTCGGAGCGGACGGCGCCCACCTCCCGGGTGATCGGCCGGAGGTACTTCACCTCCAGCGTCTGGCTCGTGTATCCGACGCCGGCGGGCAGCGTCGTGTGGACGGAGCAGCCGAGCGCGGAGTCGAGGATGGTCGACGCGTAGCCCCCATGGACCACGCCGATCGGGTTGTAGTGCTCCTCGCCGGGCTCCCCGATGAAGACGGCCCTGCCCTCCTCCAGCTCGGCGATCGAGAAGTTCATGACGACGGCGATCGGCGGCGGCGGGATCTCGCCCGCCTGGATGGCGCGGACGTACTCGAGACCGGGCATCCGAGAACCCGCAACGGCACTCGGCACGGGGTCATGCCAGCTGATCGTCCGGCTGCGAGTGGCCGGCCCGGCCGACTCGACGGTGCTCACGCGCGCCTCCGGCGGCGGCGGGCGTTCTTGCGCCCGCCGTCGTCGCGGCTCCGGCGAACCGGGTACTGCAGGTCGGCCAGGATCTCCTCGGCGCTGATCCGGACCTGCTCCGGGTGAAATTCGAATCGGAGTGCTCTCATCACGACTCCTTCGGGTTGGTTGCTTGACGCAACTCCAACGCCGCGGACCCTAGCACCGTGAGTTGCTTCATGCAACCAAGTGTGCGAAGATCACAGTCGTGCTCGGAAACGAATACGAGGGACAGATCTGCTCCATCGCCCGCAGCCTCGAGCTGGTGGGCGAGCGCTGGACGCTGCTGGTGATCCGCGAGGTCTTCAACGGCAACCGCAAGTTCTCGGAGATGCAGCGCTCCCTGGGGGTGGCGCGGAACGTCCTCACCGCCCGGCTGCAGCGGCTCGTCGATGAGGGCATCCTCGAGCGCCGGCCCTACAGCGAGCGGCCCGAGCGCCACGAGTACTTCCTTACCGAGAAGGGGCTCGACCTCTGGCCGCTGATGATCTCCCTGATGCACTGGGGTGACAAGTACGAGCCCCTTCCGGACGGCCGTCCGATGATCGTCGTCCACAAGGGGGAGTGCGGCGGCGAGATCGACGACCGCCGGATCTGCACCAAGTGCGGCAAGCCCCTCACCGTCCGGGAGGCGCGCGCGATCGAGGGTCCCGGGATGAAGGCGGCGCTCGACTCGCTCAAGGCCGCCGCCTAGCCGGGCTTCCTAGACTCCGCCAGCCGTGAACTTCGATCTCTCAGACGAGCAGCGGCTGCTGCGCGACACCGTCCGCGACTTCGCCCGCCAGGAGGTCGCGCCGGTCGCCGAGGAGCTCGACCGGACCAAGGCGTTCCCCTACGCGCTGGTCGCGAAGATGGGCGAGCTCGGCCTGATGGGGATCCCTTTCCCCGAACAGTACGGCGGAGGAGGAGCCGACACGCTGGCCTATGCCCTGGCGGTGGAGGAGATGACGCGGATCGACTCGTCGGTCGCGATCACGATGGCGGCGCACACCTCGCTGGGCACGATGCCGATCTACCTGTGGGGCACCGACGAGCAGAAGGACGACTGGCTGCCCCAGCTCTGCTCCGGCCAGAAGCTGGCGGCGTTCGGCCTGACCGAGCCGGAGGCTGGATCGGACGCCGGCAACACCCAAACCCGCGCCTCGCTCGAAGGCGGCGAGTGGGTGGTGAACGGCGCCAAGCAGTTCATCACCAACTCGGGGACCGAGATCTCGGGCTGCGTGACGATCACCGCGGTCACCGGCCAGTCGAACGGGGCCAAGGAGATCTCCAACATCATCGTCCCCAACGGGACCCCCGGCTACGAGCCCGGCCAGCCGTATCGGAAGATGGGCTGGAACGCCTCGGACACCCGCCCGCTGTCCTTCGACGATTGCCGCGTCCCCGAGGGCAACCTGCTCGGCCGCCGCGGGAACGGCTTCAAGCAGTTCCTGCAGATCCTGGACGGCGGACGGATCGGGGTGGCGGCGATGGGGGTCGGGCTGGCGCAGGGGGCACTCGACGAGGCGCTCTCATACGCGAAGGAGCGGAAGGCCTTCGGCCAGCCGATCGGCAAGTTCCAGGCGATCCAGGCGAAGATCGCGGACCTGTCGTCCGAGATCGAGGCCGCACGCCTGCTCGTCTACCGGGCGGCGATCCTCAAGGACCGGAACGAGCCGTTCACCCTCACCGCGGCCCAGGCCAAGCTGATCACCGGCCGGCTCGCGGTGCGCGCGACCGAGGAGGCCGTCCAGATCCACGGCGGCTACGGCTACATCGAGGAGTACCCCGTCTGCCGCTTCTACCGCGATGCGAAGATCCTCACCATCGGCGAGGGGACGGACGAGGTGCAGCAGATGGTGATCGCGCGACAGCTCGGGTGCTAGCGGCCGACTACCCCTCCGCGGGGACGGCGGAGATCTCCTCGCCGCCCTTCTTGGCCACCTCGGCAGCCCTCCCCCGGCCCTCGCGGATCCCCCAGTGGGTGCAGAGCTCGAGCTCCTGCTCGGCGGTCAAGGACTCCTTCGGCCGGAAGCGCGGCGCCTCGCGGATCCAGGTCCGCTCGTAGGCGGCCCAGAGCCGGCCGGCGCCCTCGGCCACATGCTCGAAGGGGATCGCGGTGCAGCCCGCCAGCGGCCCGAGCCGGATCAGCGTCCAGCGCGGCTTGCCGTCATCCACGTCGACGTGGATCCCCGCGATCCTCCCGAGGGCCTTGCCGTCCAGCCCGTCGAGCTGCATGCCCTCCCAGCGACGGACCTCCTCGAGGGTCGGCAGGGGCGCCTCCTCGGGCTCCACGCCCGCCGTCGTCGTAGTTGTCTCCGACTTCCCCTCAGTCATCCTCGCGCTCCAGAAGCTCCTTCGCCGCACTGGCGGGGTCGATCTCCCGCTTGACGACCTGATCGAGTAGCTCGCGGACCGATGAATCGTCCGCGACGGCCGCCTCCAGGCGCGTCCGCATCCGGGATGCTGCGAGCTCCAGGACCTCGTTGCGCAGGTTGCGCGCCCGCCGCTCCTCGAGCGTTCCCTCAGCCTCGATGTGTGCCCGGTGCTCGGCGATCCTCTCGGCGAGCTCGCTCACTCCCTCGCCCTTGGCCGCCTCGGTCCGGATGATCGGCACCTTCCACGAGGTCGGGGGGCCCAGCGAGAGCACGCCGCGGATCTCGCGGATCATCGTGTCGGTCATCGGGTGATCGGCCTTGTTCACGCAGATCACATCCGGGATCTCCATCACCCCGGCCTTCAGCGCCTGGATCGAATCGCCCGAGCCCGGCATCAACACCAGGACGATGGTGTCGCCGTGATCGACGATGTCGATCTCGGCCTGCCCCACCCCGACGGTCTCGATGAAGACGTCGTCCTTGCCCGACGCGTCCATCAGCAGCGCGGCCTGGAGGGTCGCCTCGGAGAGGCCGCCGAGTGCGCCGCGGCTCGCCATCGACCGGATGAAGACGCCCGCGTCGAGGAAGTGATCGGAGAGCCGGATCCGGTCGCCCAGCAGAGCGCCGCGGGTGAAGGGGCTGGAGGGGTCGATCGAGAGCACCGCTACCTCGCGATCCGTCTTCCGCATCTCGGTCACCAGCGCGCCGATCAGCGTGCTCTTCCCCACGCCGGGCGGCCCGGTGAGACCGACGATCCGCGCCCGCCCGGTGCGGGGAAAGACCTCGCGGACCAGCTCCCAGCCGGCAGGGTCGTCGTTCTCGATCAGGGTGATCGCCCGCGCCAGGGCCCGCTTGTCCCCGGCGATCAGGCGCTCGGCGAGGCTCTGCTCCGTCTTCTGCGCCATCCGCCGCAGTCTAGGTCCGCACGAACCTAGAATCGCCGCCCGTGCTCCGCCTGCTCGGCTTCCTGCGCCGCAACGGCATGCTCAACTGGCGTTACGCCCGCCTGCTCTGGCGTTATCTGTGGCGTCGCTTCCTCACCCCTGCGGGCTGGCGCTGGCGGACCGACGGACCGGTCTTCTTCGGCAAGGGACTTCAGCTCCAGATCGGCAAGCGCGCCGAGATCCGCTTCGGTCGCTTCTCCTGGATCGGCGACGGGACGAAGATCCGCTGCCACGAGGGCGTCGTTGAGATCGGCGCCAAGACGGTCTTCGGCCAGGAGTGCACGATCTCGGCATACAAGCGCGTGCGCATCGGCGAGCAGTGCGTGATCGCCGACCGCGCGATGTTCATCGACTTCGACCACGGCGTGGTCGAGGTTGAGCGCCCGATCCGGGTGCAGGGGATCTACATGCGCGAGTGCGTCATCGGCTCCAATGTCTGGATCGGCTACGGCGCCTGCTTCCTGCGCGGCGTCAGGGTGGGCGACAACGCGATCGTCGGGACGAACTCGGTGGTCACCCGAGACGTGCCGGCCAACGCCGTGGTCGGGGGCGTGCCGGCGAAGATCATCAGGATGCGCGAGGCGCCCGAGCGCCTTCGCTGGCCCGATCCCGTGGAGCCGGAATCGGACTAGAGCCGCTTCCCCGTTGCGAACAGCAGTACGCCGGCGGCCCCGGCGATGCCACCCGTGATCCAGAAGATGAGCCTGCCTGTGCTGGCGGCGGCCGCGATCAGGGCGACCCCGACCACGACCAGCGGCAGCCCGAAGGAGATCGGGACGCTGACATTGAGGCCCGGCCCGAAGTCGGGCGCCCTCCGCTTGGGCCGCGAGGCCTTCGAGGGATAGACCTCCCGCCGGCCCTCGGGCAGCCGGGTCATCGGCCGCGGGCCAGGGCGGGGCTCGCCGTCAGCTCCCCGTAGACGGCCGCGGTGCGCTCGGCGACGTCACCCCAGTCGAAGCGGCGGAGGTGATCGAAGGCCTCAGCGGTAAGGCGCCGGCAGAGCTTGGCGTCATCGAGCACCCGAACGGTCATCTCCGCCAGGGACTCGGGATCGCGGGCGCGGAACCGCAGCCCGACCTCGTCGTGCGGGACCACCTCACGCAGCCCGCCCGTGTCGGCAACGATGCAGGGGCAGCTCGAGGCCATCGCCTCCAGCGCGACCAGGCCGAAGGGCTCGTAGATCGAGGGGACGACGCAGACATCGGCGATCCGGTAGAGCGAGTGCAGCACGTCATCCCCGATCCAGCCGACGAAGGTGCCGTGCTCCATCAGCCCGAGCTCCTCGGCCTGACGGCGGAGCTCCTGCTCGTGCGTACCCGAGCCGGCGACGACGAACCGCGTTCTCGGCAGCCGCTCGATGATCCCTGGAAGCGCCTCGAGGGCCACCTGGAAGCCCTTCTCGTAGACCAGCCGGCCGACCAGCAGCAGCAGGGACTCGTCGGGGTCCGCGAACTCGGCGCGCAGCCGCCGGAGCTCGTCGTCGTGTTGGGGCTGCAGGTCCTCGGGATCGATTCCGTTGGGGATCACCTCGAGCGAGCCCTCCGGCACACCGAAGACGTCGACGATCTGCTCGCGCATGAAGGTCGAGCAGGCGATCACCCGGTCGGATCGGTTGGTGATCCAGCGCTCGACCCCGTGGATGTAGGACTGGGGGTGCTTGTCGACCCAGCCCTGGTGACGCCCGTGCTCCGTGGCGTGGATCGTGGTCACCAGCGGGGAGTCGAAGCGGCGCGCGAGGTGGTCGCAGGCGTTCGCGACCAGCCAGTCGTGGCCGTGCACGAGGTCGAAGTCGTAGCGATCGCCGAGCTCGACGCCGGCGGCGAGCATGTCCGAGTTCATGCGCTCGACCCAGGCGACGAACTCGTTCAGCTCGGCGGGCCGGGTGGGCTCCATTACCCGGTGGACGTACACGCCCGCCATCAGCTCCTCCGAGGGCGACTCCTCCCCACCCCGGGTGAGGACGTGGACCTCCGTGTCGCCCTCGACCAGGGCCTCGGAGAGCTTCCGCACGTGACGGGCGAGGCCTCCCTCGATCAGAGGGGGGTACTCCCAGGAGAGGATCAGGACGCGGTTCATCTCAGTGCACTAGGGCTCCACCAGCGGCGCCAGACTCAGGTCCGGGGCGAGATTGCGCACGCGCGGGTCGACTGCCCCGGCGGAGTCTATGGCCTCCAGCAGGCCCTCCGCATGAGAGGTCGCCCGGGCGTAGGGGTAGTCGCCCGCCTGCCCACGGTGGTCCATGAAGGCCCAGTCGCTGGACTGCAGGGCGAGGAGCTCGCGGGCGGCACGCAGCGCCGCGGCGCCACTCAGCGAGCCGGTGTCAAGGGCGCGAAGCAGCCTCAGCTCGGAGCGGCGGGTTGCCCAGACCAGGTCCGAGACCGACGGCGAGTCCCATGTCTCGAAGCTCTTTCCCTCGCCCCAGCTCGCCTCGCGGGTGGGCCGGTCCTCGGCCTCGTGCTCGGCGAGGGCCTGGGGCAGGGTCAGCAACCGAACCCCGTCCAGCGCAGCACCCTTGAGCACCTCCCGCAGCCAGCTCGGGCCCTCCGCCCACCAGTGGCCGAGCAGCTCGGTGTCGATCGCGAACAAGCAGAGGCCCCGGCGGCCACGATCGGACCGGTGGCGCTCGAGGCGATCGCGCACGGCGGCGAGGAAGGAGGCGGCGTGCTCGGCCGCCCGCTTGGCGGCCGCGGCTGGGTCATACGGCGTCCCCGAGATCGACCAGAGCCGCATGCCGTTGGCCGAAAGGCGGTGGTACTCGAGGTATGCCGCGTCGGCGGGATAGCCGCCCTCGGACCAGACGAGCTGCACGGTCGGCCAGTCGATGGTGAAGCCCACCGGACCCCCGGGCAGCCGGATGGGAGCGAGCGCCGCGGTGCCCCGCTCGTGGGAGCTCTGGTCGAGGCAGGTGTAGGCGAGCCCCCGCTCTGCGAGCACCGCCTCGAGCCCCGGCACGTAGGCGCATTCGGGGAGCCAGAAGCCGGTGGTCTCCCCGAAGCGGCGCTGATGGGAGCGCAGGCCCGCATCGACCTGCAGGCGGCGCGCCGCCACGGTGGCGAGCTTGGGGAGCACGGCGTGCGTCGCGGCGGAGGTCATCAGGGCGATCCGCCCCTTCTCGTGCGCCTCCTGGAAGGCGCGGAGCGGCCTGCCGCGGAGCTTTCGCAGGCGCTTGATGGCGCGCGTGTAGTGGTCGGCCTCTGCCTTCGCCGCGGGGCGCAGCGCCGCCCCTGCGTCGGCGACGTCCCGATCCGCCGCATCGACGCGGTAGCGCCGCAGGAAGGTGAGCATCCTCTCCCCCACCCCATCGGCCTCGAGCTGATCGGCGAGGACGGGGGTGACGGTCATGGTCACCCGCTCGGCGACTTCCAGCACGGGCAGATGGGAGCGGGCGAACGCGTCGAAGAGCCACTCCTCACCGAACGGGTAGGTCCCGAATCCCTCGACGTAGGGCATGTGGGAGTGGAGGACGATCGCGAGATCGCCGACGGTGCGGTTCGCCATCTCAGGAGCGGCAGATCGCCAGGAAGTCGAGCGCCCGATCCAGGTCGCCAGCCCGCAGGCGGAAGTCGCGCGCGCGGATCGCCGGGATGAAGCGACAGTAGAACGGCTCGGTGAGGCGGAGCGCCGGATGGATCCGGTCCCAGCCGAGCCGGATCAGGAGGTCGTGGGCACGCAGCTTGCGAGCGTGGAAGAGGCCGAGCAGCTCCACTCCGCCGAAGTGCGGCTCGAGCAGCTCCCGGAACTCATCGGCGTCGTACTCGCGAAGGTGCCATGGGTTGTCGGACTTCTCCGCGCCGGGGGGCGCCAGGGTGAGGCGGTTGGGCGTCGAGATGTAGGCGACCGGCGCGATCCCCGCGATCCGCTCGAGGAGCGCGCCAGGCTCGTGGATGTGCTCGATCGTCTGCAGGAAGACCACTGCGTCGACCCGCTCGTCGAATTGCTCCACCAGGCCGCGCCGGAATTCCAGGTTGGGGCGCCGGTAGCGCGCCCGTGCGTGCTCGAACGCCTCGGGGTTCGCGTCGACGCCGATAACCCAGTCCGCGCGGCCGGCGAGCAGGTCCGAGCCGTAGCCCTCGCCGCAGGCCAGATCGGCGACGCGCAGGCCGACACACCGCTCGGCGATCCACTCGTAGACGGCGACGTGGCGGCGGTACCAGTAGTTTTCCTCGGGCACGTCGGGCAGGGTTCGCTCCCCGGTCAGCTCGAGCGGCGGGACGCCGTCCGGCTGGTTCTCCTGCAGGTAGGTCCCCTCGGGTTCGCTCACCGCGGGGACGTTAGAGGGCACGACGAGCGCCGGCCGAAGACAAACTCGCTGATCATGGCCACCTACGATCGCCAGGGCGGCCGGGGCTACGATCCGGCGTCATGCCCGGCATGAAACGGGTTGCGCCTCGCTTCGCTGCGGCGCACCCTCGCATCGGCCCCGAGCGGATCAAGGAGGTCAACGAGCGCTACCACGACGCGGCCGCCCCCTCCTACGACTCGAAGTGGGGCATCGACTTCGGCGCCGTCGGCCGGGAGCAGGTGGGTGCCAAGATGCGCAAGGCGCTCGGGCGCTGGCCGGAGCGGCCTTTCGGGGACGCGCTGGAGATCGGCGCCGGAACCGGCTACTTCACCCTCAACCTGCTGCAGGACCGGGTCATCGAGCGCGCCACCGCCACCGACATCTCCCCGGGGATGCTGGCGACGCTCGAGGAGAATGCCGCGGAGCTGGGATTGCAGGTGCGCACGGCCGCCGCCGAGGCCGAGACCCTCCCCTTCCCGGATGAGAGCTTCGACCTCGTCTTCGGTCACGCCGTCCTCCACCACATCCCGGACCTCGACCAGGCCTTCTCGGAGTTCGCACGGGTGCTGCGGCCCGGGGGGACGATCGCCTTCTGCGGAGAGCCCTCCCGCTACGGCGACCTCCTCGCCGCGATCCCGAAGCGGACCGCGCTCCTCGCTGCGCCGGTGTGGCGGAGGGCGATGCGCGCCTCGCCGCGACGCGAGGATCCCGACGCGGAGGCGAACGGGCACGCCCTCGAGGCGGAGGTCGACGTGCACGCCTTCTCCCCCGGGGACCTGCACCGTCTCTGTCAGGCTGCCGGCCTGGTCGAGGTCAGGGTGCGGGGCGAGGAGCTGCTTGCCTCGATCCACGGCTGGACGGTGCGGACCCTGGAGGCAACCGCCGACCCGGATCAGGTGCCGTGGGGCTGGCGACGCTTCGCGTTCCGGAGCTACCTCGCCCTGCAGCGGCTCGACAACCGGGTGCTCGAGCCGCGCCTCCCGCCGCAGCTCTTCTACAACCTGCTGGTCTCGGCGAAGCGGCCTTAGCTAGCCGCGGCCGCCCGGCTCCTCGTCGACCGTGCGGTCCGCCCACGGGATCGCCTCGAGGCGGCCGTCGGGAATCGGCTCGCCGCTAATCACCGACTTGCCGTAGGTGCCGTCCTCGACCCGGGCCTCGGCCCGCTCGATCGCTTCGAGCGTCCGCTGCAGGTCGTCGCGGATCGCCTCGTCCTTGCCGGCCTGGTCGAGGTCGCTCGCCTGATCGCCCGTGTCCTCCGGCTCCTCCCCGGACTGCTGGGCCCCGATGGCCTCGAGCTCCCGCTCGATTCGGGCTCTCTCCTCCTTCAATCGCTCTCGGGCGCGCTCGAGTTCCACGCAGTGATCCTATTGACCGGAGCCGGCCCGGCCTTCCGGGGCCGGGCCGTTCCAGTCAAGCCCGCCCCTTCCAGGAGCCTCCGCAGCCTTGCGGCGGGTTTCCGCGGGATGGGAGGCGAGCTGGCGCCACGTCAGTCGGACGACGTCGTATCCGAGCACCTTCAACTGCATGTCGCGCTCGCGGTCGGCCTCGAAGGACACTCGGCCCGCGTGCGCGCGATAGCCGTCGAGTTCCACGATCAGGCGCTGGTCGGGCAACAGAAAATCCGCGGCGACGGGGCCGACACCTACGTTCACCGCGTAAACCCCGCGATGAACGCGGTGGAAGCGTTGTGAGCGAATGCGGCGTTCCCTGCCCCTTCGACGGATTCCGGCACTCTCCAGTTGCGCGAGGGAAACCACGCCGTGTTGGTTCGCCGGGAGTGCGATTTCTGACACCTCGCCGCCGGCGGCTGCGGCTATCCGAACGTGAACGCGTAGCCCGAGATCCCCGGGTCGAAGATCAGCGAGAGGCGGTGCTCGGAGACAGCCGGGAGGTCGACGAGGCGGTAGAGCCGCTGGGCCTGGATCGTCGCCCGGCCGCCGCGGACGTCGGCCCCGGCGAGCTTCGCCGGGATCGGCTTGCCGTCGAGCAGGACCTGGACGTGTCGGGCCTGGTCCGGGGAGCCCAGCACGAGGAACACGCGCCGGGCGTTGAACTCGAGGTCGATCTCGGCGCCGGCGCCGGATCTGGCGTCCTCCTCGGTGATTCCCCAGTGGCCGGCGTAGGCGAACTGGTTCACCGACAGCGGCCCCGGCGCCGCGCCGTAGTCCTGATCGCCGGGGTGGACAGGGGTGACCCAGCCCTGGGCGCGGGCTGCCCCCAGGTACGTCTCCGGGGTCGTCTCACCGGCCGACGGAGCCTGGGCGCTAGCCCGCGCTCCGGAACCCAGGTTCCCGTGACCGGCCTCCCGGAGGAGGGTCCGGATGGCGCGCTCGGTCTCGGCGTAGTCGCCCTCACCGAAGTGCGCGTCGCGGACGTTCCCCTGCGCGTCGACCAGGTAGTCGGCGGGCCAGTACTGGTTGCCCCAGGCGTCCCAGGTGGCCAGGTCGTTGTCCTGGACGACCGGGTAGGTGAGGTGGTTCTGGTGAATCGCATCTCGGACGTTGTCCGCGTCCTTCTCGAAGGGGAACTCGGGCGAGTGGACGCCGACGACCGTGAAGCCCTGGTTGCCATAGCGCTGCTGCCAGGCCTCGAGGTAGGGCAGGGTGCGGATGCAGTTGATGCAGGTGTAGGTCCAGAAGTCGATCAGGACGACCCTGCCGCGCAGATCGCTCATCGAGAGGGACTCGCCCCCGGACGTGTTGAACCAATCCTGCGTGCCGGTGAAGTCGGGGGCCTGGCCGTACGTGTCCAGGCTGAGCGGCTGGTTGAGCTGGGACGCCGGCACGATCGGCGTCCCGTGCTGGCTGACGGACGCCAGGTCGCTCGAGATGACCTTGCTCTTCTCCAGACCGCCGGTGGGATTGACGAGGAACCCCGGTAGGTCGCTCGCGATCGCTGTCTGGAATCGGTTGTCGAGGTTCGCGGTCATCGCGACCGCGACGATCAGCATCACGGCGCCCATCGCCATCTGCACCCGGCCGCGGACGGGCGCCAGCCGCTGCGTCAGCCGCCGGCCGCCGAGCAGCAGGAGGTAGAGCACGATCGCGGAGCCGATCGCGTAGGAGAGGGCGACGGCCAGGCGGCCGGCCGTGAAGTCCTGCGCCGCCGAGACCACGATCACGCCCGCCAGGATCGGGCCGGCGCAGGGCGCGTAGACGAGGCCCAGGCTGGCCCCGACCACGAATCCGGAGCCGAAACCGTCGCCCCGGAAATTTGCCGGACCGGGAGCGAGGCGGCTGGCGAACGCCTCCACCCGGTCGCCGATCGGCGGGATCAGCAGGGAGATTCCGAAGGCGAACAGAACGACGATCGCCAAGTCGCGCGCGAACCCGTTCGGCAGCCCGAGCGCCCGGATGACGTAGACCAGCGCGACGGTGGCGAATGTGAACGAGAGCGCCAGGCCCGTGACCACGCCCAGGGGCCGTCGCCTGCCGCCGGTGACGCCTGCCGAGAGGATCGCGGGCAGGATCGGGAGCACGCACGGCGACAGGGCGGTGCCCGCCCCGGCAACGAGCGCGAAAAGCATCAGCAGCGCCATTTCGATCCAGACTCGGAGATTGCCCCACTGTTACGCGCGGCGATCACATGCGGATTAACCGTTCAGCCGGCCTCCGCCCGCCGCACGCGGTGCACGGCCGTCTCCTCGCTGATCCCCTTGAAGCGGTGCTTGCCGGCGAAGGAGAAGCTGAAGCGGTCGCCGTTCGCGGACCGCAGGGCGTCCTTGACCGCCTGATCCACCACGACGCTGTCGGGCCGGGCGAAGCTCGTGATCCGCGCCGCGAGGTTGACCGGGCGTCCGTACCAGTCGCCGCCGCGCCCCAGGGCCGGACCCGTCGCGATCCCCGCCTTCAGGGGGGGCATCTCATCCGTGCCGGCCGCCTCGACCAACCCAAGGACCGCGTCGAGCACGGGCACCGGCTCCCGGGAGGAGAACATCGCCGCGTCTCCGATCATCTTCACCAGTCGCACCGGGGGCCGGGCGGCCTCGGAGGCCAGCTCGAACAGGCGGCCCGTGAGCTCCCCGATCTGCTCGATCTCGAGCGATTCACCCAGCCGGGTGAAGCCGACCAGGTCCGCGAACGCGATCGTCACGTCGTCGGAGCCGTACAGCCTCCCCTGCGCCACCTCGGCCTCGGTGACCACGGCTTGGCGGATCGCCTCCCGAAGGTGGATCCGGTAGGCGTGCAGCAGCGTCTCGCCGAGCAGCGGCGGCATCGTCCTCGCAGCCGCCGCGTAGCGCTGCGCGAGCTCTCGCTCGTCGATTCCCGGCTCGGTGAAGACCTCGCCGACCATGTCTCGATTGGCGTCGGCGAGGCTGGCCATTGAGATGCCGATGATGCGAGAGGTCTCCAGCACGGCTTCCTCCGGGAGCCCCGCGTCCATGAACAATTTCGCCCGCTTGGCGGCCTCGAGGTCGCCGTCCCCGTACGGGCGCTCCTCTTCGTCCGGGATCGGCGCGCCGAGCGCCTGCAGGAGGCGCAGCAGGAACCCCTGCTCGAGCCCTGCCCCCTCGGCGATCTCCGCCGCCGTGTAGCGCTCCCCGCTTGAGTCGAAGACCCTCTCGACCGGCAGCAGGACGAGCCGGTTCTCCTCGACCGCCCGCTTCAGCTCATCGAGCGGGACGCCCGCCTCGGCGAGGTCCTCGAGCAGCGCGAGGCGGGCCTGACGTGCCTGACCACTCAGGTTCTCGAGCAGGCCCTCGGCCTCGAAATCGATGCCGGCCACCGCTTGATCCTAGAATCGCCGGGAATGGCGGGTCTCGAGCTTCCGATCTTCGAGCTGCCGCTCGTGCTCCTCCCCGGCGAGCAGGTCCCGCTGCACATCTTCGAGGACCGCTACAAGCGCATGGTGGGGGCCGCACTCGAGCAGGGCGAGCCGTTCGGGATCGTCCTGCGCGATGACGAGGGCGCCCGCTCCGTCGGCTGCACCGCCCGGATCGACGACGTGCTCGAGCGCTTCGACGATGGGCGGATGAACATCGTGGTCAGCGGCGAGGCCCCCTTCAAGGTCCTCGACCGGTTCGAGTCACAGGAGTACCCGGCCGGCGAGGTCGAGCTGATCCCCGACGAGGCGGTGCCCCCGATCGACGAGGCTTCGGCCACCGCCGCGCGCGAGGCCTTTGCCCAGCTCGCCGAGCGTGCCACCGGGGAGCGGCCGGACCCCGAGGAGCTCGACGGCGCCTCGGCCTATGCGATCGCCGCGCGCATAGAGCTCCCCCCGGAGACCAAACAGCAGCTGCTCGAGATGCGCGATGAGGACGAGCGCATGGCGCTGCTGGCCAACGCCCTGGGAGCCGTCGGGCGGGCGCTGGAGCGCGCCGAGGAGGCCGCCGAGCGCGCCAGCGGCAACGGCAAGGTCCACTTCCCCGGGACCTGAGCGGGCCGGCGCCGCCGCTCAGCCGGGAACAACCGCACCGCCCCTGCGAGGGTCCCCTCCTCCGCTGAGCTCACCGGTCGCTGGGTCGCGCACGACGGCCTGGGCGCCGCCGAAGTAGAGGTTCTTCCTCTTCCAGCGGACGACCGGGACCCCGCGGCGCTCGAGGTCCGCGAGCCCGTCCTCGTCGACCCCTGGCTCGGCCTGCACGGTGCCTGCCTCGAAATGGAGTCGGCCGGCGCGGACCGCCTCCCCGGCGTCCATCCCGTCCTGCAGCACCCTGACCACCGTCTGCAGGATCGCCGAGCGGATCCGGTTCGAACCGGCGCTGCCCAAGCCCAGAACGACCGAGCCCTCTCGCAGCGCCAGCGTCGGCGACATCATCGAGCTGACCCGGCGCCCCGGCGGAATCCGGTGGAAGCCGTGCGGGTTGAGGTCCTCCTCGCCCAGCATGTTGTTCACGTGGACGCCCGTGCCCGGCACCACCACCCCGGAGCCGGTCCCGTTCGAACAGGTGACCGAGGCGCAGTTGCCGTCCGCGTCGATCACCGCGATGTGCGTGGTCGATCCCAATCTGTCGGTGGGATCCGTCGGCTCGCCCGGGCCGCCGGCCCCGCCGCGGCCGCCGACCCAATCGCCCTCGCGAATCCGGGCGGCGACGGCGTCCAGGTCGGAGGCGAGAAAGCGCTTCACGTACTCGTCGTCGTGCAGGCCCTCGTGGAAGTCATCGGAGCGCCGCGCGTTCGCGGCCTCGGTGGCGGCGACGATCTCCCCGACCCCGCTGCGGTCCCCGAGGCGCTCGAGAACACCGAGGCAGTACCCGATCAGGATCCCGCCTGAGGAGGGCGGCGGGTTGGTGAGGACGTCGTGCCCGCGAAAGCGCGTTCTGACCGGCTCCCGCTCGATCGGCTGATAGGCGGCCAGGTCGTCCAGTCCGAGGGTCCCGCCGCGCCCGCGAACCCAATCGGAGACGGCGCGCGCGACCTCCCCGCGGTAGTACGGCTCAGAGCCCTCGGCGGCGAAGCGCTCGAGCGCATCCGACATCTCGGGGTAGCGGAAGGTGTCCCCCTCCACGAGCAGCTTCCCCTCGGGCGTGTAGAGAGCCGCGCTCTCGGGCGTTGAGACCAGGATCGGGTGCAGGATCTCGTGGAAGTACTCGGCCGCCTTGGTCAACCGAACCCCCTCGCGCCCGAGCCGGATCCCCGGCTCCGCCAGGCGGGCGAGCGGCACCGAGCCGAAGCGCTTCCAGACGTGCTCGATCCCGGCCGGATTGCCCGGAACTCCACAGGACGCCGCGCCGCAGTTGAAGATCTGCGGCGTCTCGTCGAAGTAGACGGGGATCGGAACCAGCTCCGCCCCGCGCTCGATCCTGTCGGCCCCTCCCGCCGCGACGAAGAAGTCGATCAGCGTGTCCTCCCCGCCCTCGTGGACCATCATGAAGCCGCCGGCGCCGAACCCGGTCAGCTGGCTCTCGGTGACGAATGAGGTGAGCACGGCGCAGATCGCCGCGTCGACCGCGTTCCCGCCCTCGCGCAGGACCTCGGCGCCGGCCTCGGCGGTCAGCGGATGGCCCGCGGCGACGACTCCCCTCGCACTGCTCATGCCGGGAGCCTAGGTTGCTGGAGCGGTGGCTAGCTCTCCGGCTTGAACTCGGGCACGTCGAGGATCCGGCCGTCGATCGAGCGAGGCTCGGCCGGACGGCGGTCCAATCCCGCACGGCCCCGGCCGTCCCCGTAGAGCTCGTCGGCGGTGCCGTGGCGCGGCTGGGGTCCCGGGCCTTCGCGATAATCGCCCGTGGGGTCGGAATAGCGCTCCGGCCGCAGCGCCGCGTCCCGGTCGGGGGTGCGCGGCTCGCGCGGCTCGGTGCGCCGGTCGCGTCGGTGACGGCGGGAGAAAGCGTTGTCGAAGCGGGTTGCGATCACCGTGATCCACACCTCCTCGGACATCTCCTCGTCCACGCTGGCGCCGAAGATGATCTCTGCCTCCGGGTGAGCGGCGGCCCTGACCACGTCGGCCGCCTCGCTGGCCTCGATCAGGGAGAGATCCGGGCCGCCGGTGATCGAGAGCAACACCGACCTCGCTCCCTCAACCGAGGTCTCGAGCAGGGGTGAGGAGACGGCCTTCTCGGCGGCCAGCGTCGCGCGGTGCTCCCCGTAGCCCATGCCGATACCGAGGATCGCGTCCCCGGCCTCGAGCATGGTGGTGCGGACGTCCGCAAAGTCGAGGTTGATCAGGCCGGGCAGCATCACCAGGTCGGAGATGCCCTGCACGGCCTGGCGCAGGACGTCATCGGCCACACGGAAGGCGTCGGTGATCGAGGTGCGCCGCTCGAGGATCGTGAGCAGGCGCTCGTTCGGCACGACGATCATCGTGTCGACCTCCTTGCCCAGCGCCGCGATGCCCTCCTCGGCCTGTGCGGCCCTGCGGGCGCCCTCGAAGGCGAACGGCTTGGTGACGGCGGCGACCGTCAGGGCACCGATGTCACGGGCCAGCTTGGCGACCACCGGGGCGGCCCCCGTGCCGGTGCCTCCGCCCGAGCCAGAGGCCAGGAAGACCATGTCCGAACCCTTGAGCAGGTCCTTGATCTTGTCCTGCTCCTCGAATGCGGCGCGGTATCCGACCCTCGGGTCAGACCCCGAGCCGAGGCCGCGGGTCAGCTCGGCGCCGATGTGCAGCGTGACGTCGGCGTTCGAGTTCTGCAGGGACTGAAGGTCGGTGTTGATCGCCAGGAATTCCACGCCGGGCAGCTCGGCCTCGACCATCCTGTTGACGGCATTGACGCCGGCGCCGCCCACGCCGACCACCCGAAGGACTGCCTGATGGGTGCGCGGCACCATCGGCTGGCTGGTCGCGGGCCGATCGGTATCGGGCTCCGCGCGTCCGAACTTGGGTCGCACCTCGATGCCGGGACCGCCCATGAGGCGCTCGAGCCCCTCGTGATGAATCTCCGGCTCGACCTCGATCTCGGCCTCGTCCTGCGCCTCCGCGACCGGCTCCGGCGGAGTCGGCTCGGGCACGGGCTCCGGACCGGGCAGCGGATCGGGGACCGGATCGGGGGTCGGCTCCGGGACGGGCTCGGGAGTGGGCTCCGGCACCGGCTCGGGGAGGGGGGTCTCCTGCACGGGCTCCTCGACCGCGACCCTCGTCCCGCCGTTGGTGTTGGCGGTCACCTTGACCTGATCGGGCGCGACCGACTCGTCGGTCGAGCGGAAGAGGTCGGCGAGGGGGCCCTCGCGCATGCTGGCGCGCTTACGACGAGCCATGAGTGAGAACCTCCTTTGCGAGGTCGCGGTAGGCGCCCGCGGCCTTCGACTTCGGGTCGTACTTGAGGACCGAGGTGCCGCGGACCGGCGCCTCGGCGAACTTGATCGCCTTGCGGATCCGCGACTTGAAGACGAGCTCGCCGAAGTTCTCCTCCAGGATCTCCACAGCCTCCTTGGCGTGGACGGTCCGGGAGTCGAGCATCGTCGGCAGGATGCCCTCGATCTCGACGCCGGGGTTGAGGTTCTCCCGGATCATCTGGAGCGTGTTCTGAAGCTGGACCAGGCCGCGCATCGAGAGGTACTCGCACTGCACGGGCACGATCACCTTGTTCGCGGCCGTCAGCGCGTTCACGGTCAGCAGCCCGAGGCTCGGCGGGGTGTCGATGCAGATGAAGTCGTAGTCGTTCTTGACGTCCTCGAGGCCCTTCTGCAGAGCCCGCTCGCGGCCGATCTGCGTGCTCATAGCGATCTCGGCACCGGCCAGGTCGATCGAGGCGACCGCGACGTCGATCTCCCGCTCGACGATCACCTCCTTGATCGGGAGGCGGTGGACAAGCACGTCGAACATGCTCTTCTCGACCTTGTCGGGGTCGACGCCCTGGCTCATGGTCAGGTTGCCCTGCGGATCCATGTCCACGGCCAGCACGCGGTGGCCCGACTCCTTGAAGGCGACAGCGAGGTTGAGCGCGGTCGTCGTCTTGGCGACGCCACCCTTCTGGTTCGCGAAGGCGATCACCTTGGCCGGGCCCTTGTTCTTGGGCTCGTCCGGCTGCTTGGTGGGCGACTTCTTCTCGGCCGCCTTGCCCTTCTCGTCCGCGTTCTTGCCGGTGTCGTCCTTCCGCTCCGGCTTGGGCGTGACGAGGTCCTCGGGCCGCATGCGACCGCTGTCTGCCGCCGTTTCGGCGGGCTCGTTTCGACGGAAGATCGCCATCTCTTGCGGCTATTTCGGAGGTGAGGGCCGCTTTCCTTCCCTGGATGATCAATCCCACGGCGCCGTGGCCTTAGGCGGGCGTGGTCGTGGGATTGATCATCAAGTTGGAAGAATCCCCCCGTGCCTGAGCTGCTCGACAAACGGCTCGTCTTCGTGACCGGCAAGGGCGGGGTCGGGAAGTCGACGATCTCGATCGCCCTTGGCCTGGCGGCGGCGGCGCGCGGCAAGCGGACCATCGTCTGCGAGGTGGGCGGGCAGGAGACGGCCTCGCGTGCGTTCAGGCGCGCCGAGGTGGGGTTCCACGAGGTCGAGGTCTCCGACAACCTCTGGGCGATCTCGATCGACCCCGATCACTCCTTGCGCGAGTACCTGCTCATCCAGCTCAGGGTCCGGGCCATGCGCGACATGCTGGTCCGCTCCAGGGTCTTCAACTACCTGGCGGCCGCGACCCCCGGCCTCAAGGAGCTGGTCACGATCGGGAAGATCTGGGAGCTGGCCCAGCCCAACCGACGGGTGAAAAAGGCGCGGGAGTACGACCTCGTGATCGTGGACGCGCCGGCGACGGGCCACGGGATCGGCTTCCTGCAGACGCCCCGCACCTTCGCCGGCATCGCGCGCGTCGGCCCGGTCCACGCCCAGGCCGAGGCGCTCGACCGGTTCATCACCGACCACAACTCGACCGGAGTGGCGATCGTCTCGCTGCCCGAGGAGATGCCCGTCAACGAGTCGGCCTCCCTGGAGGAGTCCCTGACCGGCGACATCGGCATGGCGGTCGACCGCGTTTACATGAACGCGCTCTATCCCGAGCGCTTCGCCAAGGGCGAGGCCTCGGAGCTCGAGAGGGCGCTGGAGGCGGCCGAGGGGCCTGCCCGCGCGGCCGTCCGGGCGGCCCTCTCCGAATACCGGCGCTCGCGCTCCCAGCGCGCGCAGCTGCAGCGGCTGAAGAGGGCCGTCTCCTCCCCGGTTAAGACCCTGCCCTTCATCTTCAAGCCATCGCTCGACGTGCCCTCTCTGGAGCGCCTCGCGGGCGCTCTCGTCTGATGGCCTCGGTCACCGAGATCGTCGATGGGCGGGGAATCTGCATCTGCGCGGGCTCGGGCGGCGTGGGCAAGACCACCACCTCGGCCGCCCTTGCCGCCGGGCTGGCCGCACGCGGGCAGAAGGTAGCCGTGCTGACCATCGACCCGGCGAAGCGCCTCGCCGACTCGCTCGGGCTGCGCGAGCTCGAGAACACACCGCGGCTGGTGGACCCGGACCTGTTCGAGCGCGCCGGCGTCGAGATGCGCGGCGAGCTCTGGGCGATGATGCTCGACGCCAAGGCGACCTTCGACGAACTCGTGCGCAAGCACGCGCCCGACGCGGAGACCCGGGATCGCATCCTCGAGAACAGGATCTACCGCCAGCTCTCCAACGCCCTCGCGGGCTCCCAGGAGTACATGGCGATGGAGAAGCTCTTCGAGATCCACCAGGAGGGCCGCTACGACTTCCTCGTCCTCGACACGCCGCCCTCTCGCGACGCCCTCGACTTCCTCGACGCGCCCAAGCGGCTCACCCAGTTCATCGAGGGCCGCGGCATGCAGATGTTCATGAAGCCGACCGGCTTCGCCACCAGGGTCGTCGGCCGAGGCAGCTCGATGGCCTTCGGAGTCCTCAAGCGGGTCACCGGACTGGACCTGCTCTCCGACCTGAGTGAGTTCTTCCAGGCCTTCAGCGGCATGGTCGACGGGTTCCGCGAGCGGGCCAAGCGGGTCTCGGAGCTGCTCGCCGACCCGGCTACCACGTTCGTCGTCGTCTGCGGGCCCCAGGGCGAGCCGATCGAGGAGGCCGTCTACTTCCACCGCAAGCTGGTCGAGGCGAAGCTCCCTGTGGGCGGCGTGATCGTCAACAAGGTCCACTACGAGGCCGACGAGGAGGCCGAGGGAACGGCGGAGGCCGATCTCAACGGGCTGCTCGACCCCGAGCTCGCCGAGCGGGTTGCCCAGAACTTCGCCGATTACCAGGCTCTCGCCCAGCGCGACGCCCGCAACGTCCAGCACTTGGAGCGCGAGCTGAAGCCGAAGGCGGTGATCCGGGTCCCCTACCTCGACGAGGACGTCCACGACCTCGCGGCGCTGCTCAAGATCGACCGCTACCTGTTCGCCAGCGAGGAGCAGCGCGAGGCACTCGCCGCTACAGGGGCTGCGTAGCTAGCTGGACTTCTTACGCTCGTACCGAAGCTCGCCGACGTTCCAGTCGGTGGCATCCGGCACCGGGAAGAGGTAGCGGACCCGGTCCTTGGAGGGCTCGCGGTTCGCGTCGTGCTTGCGCCTCGGGCGAGCGAAGGCGGGCCACTCCGGCTCTCCGTCGCCGGCACTGAACCAATCCGCGCGATCCCCGGGGTCGGGTCGGGGCGAAGCGCGATTCTCCCTCTCGGCACCCATAAGGTCGGGTAGTTCGACGTGATCGACCACGATCCTCGTCGTCGGTTGCCGATCCTCCTCGCCCCCGCGGACGGAGAAATCGCCCGAATCGTTCGGCTCCGACGCATCACGGGTTGCGCTGTCGCGCACCCTCGCATCACCAGGCTCACCGCGGTGAACCTCGATCTCGCTTTCCCCGAGATTGCCGTCTGCGATCGCCCCGAGGTCGAGCTGATCGTCGGCCGTCGGGTCCGGGAGCCGCCACTCGGCGGTCTCCCCCATGTCCGGGGACTCGACGTGGGTGGCCGAGAGGCCATCCGAGAGCAGGACCTCGTCGGCGGCGGCGCGCAGGTCCCCGGCCAGCTCGCCGGTCGCGAGCCCCTTGAGCAGCCTGCGCAGCAGCTCCTCGAGCTCGGCGATCACGTCCAGTGGCGAGGCCCCGGATACCGGCCGGTAGCGGCCGCCGCTCATCAGCTTTCGCTCGATCGCGAGCGCACGCTCGACGGTGACGCGGCCCTGCTCACGCTCGTACGGCTCGCAGGCGAGCGCCGCGACGCGCGCCGAGAGGGAGGTCCTGGCCGGTCCGCCGCCCTCGAGCAGGCCGCGGAGGGCCAGCAGGTAGTCGCTGAGCGCCTCGATCAGCGAGCCGCGCTCGGCGCCCAACTCGAAGCGGGAAGCCGCCCAGGCGAGGGCGGGCATCCGCGAGCCGCGCACGGCGAGCATCCTTGAGAAGCCCTCGAGCTCGGCGGTCTCGTTGCCCGTCAGGCGGTATCCGCCCTGACGCGGGCGACCGACCCCGGTGCCGAAGCGCTCCCATCCTCCGGAGCGCTTCGCCCAGCCGTGAGCGGCAAGGCCGACGGCGCCGGGCCTGAACAGCCTCATCGTGCGCAGCGCGCTCCGCAGGTCATCGGCAACCGCCGCGGCGGGCGCGACTGCGGCGAGTCCGCAGCTCACGCAGGCCAGGAAGCCGGGCTTTCCGCGGCCGCCCGAGCGGGTTGCGTCGACCGCGTCTATCGGCGCGTCCTCGACCAGATCCGCCCGCACGATCCGCACCCCGTCGAGCTCGATCTGATCCTTGGGCATGTGGAAGCCGACCAGGGGGACGATCACCTCCCCCGCTGGCGTGGCCTCGTCGGAGTCCGAGGAGATCGTCGCCAGCACGGCGTTCATCGCGCCCTGCAGCCGGTCGCCGGCGATTTCGAACTCGGTCTTCCCCTCCCAGAGGCCGATCATGAAGCCGATCGCGGCCTCCTCGCCGGCGATCTCCCTGACCTCGATGAACGCCTCCAGGCGGCGCAGCTCGGCGAGGTGACGCTCGATGAACTGGCCCGTGAGGGGCGCGTAGGAGTACATCGGCAGCGGGCCATCGTCGGTCGGCTCCAGGTCGAAGGGCATCTCCGCCCCGCTCGCCAGGAGCTCGTCGAGCAGATCGGCGGCCTCGACCGCGAGGCGCCGCAGCGCCTCCTCGAGCCGCTCGGTCGTGCTCTCAAGCGTGGTCACGCAGACCGGATTCGCCCGTCGCGGAGCGCGTTCCTGCGCGTGAATGCGGACTTGCAGCTCGAGGGCTAGACCGCGGCGGCCACCGATTCCTGCTCGTCCACGGGCAGCCCGCGGCGGCCGTAGGAGCGCATGTCCTCGATCAGCGGAACCAGGGCGCGGCCCTTGCCGGTCAGCTGGTAGGTCACGCGCGGCGGCACCTCGGGAAAGGTGCGGCGCTCGACGATGCCCTGCTCCTCGAGCGCCCTCAGGCGCAGCGAGAGGGTCCGGGGGCTGATCCCCTCCAGCGAGCGCTCCAGCTCACAGAACCGAAGCGAGGAGTCCGCCAGGTCGCGGATGATGAGGAGGGTCCACTTGCCGGAGATGATCTCCGCTGTCCGGCAAACAGGACATTCGCGGTCGAACACGCGCCCCAGGATAGCGGCAAAGCTTTACTTTGTGAAGCGCTTGGCTGCCCGGCCGAGATGTCCTAGGGCCGGATCTCCTCGACCACTTCGTAAATGCCCTCGAGCGGGACGTCCTTGACGTGCTTGTCCATCTCCTCCTCGCGCTTGGCCTCCGACTCCGCGTCGCCCCGGATCGCCGAGATCGAGTCGCGGCCGACGTCGAAGATCCCGAAGGAGATCACCTCGTCCTCGTCCTTGACGTTGCGGGCGTGGTAGATGACCGCCCCGTCGGGCAGGTCCTGTAGCTCCTCGTCGCCCGAGCCGCCACCCCACGCGCTTCGGAACTCCTCCCAGTGCCCCGGCTTCAGGTGCCGTCCGCTGAAGAAGACCAGCATTGCCAACTCCTCTCCTCGATGACCGTCCGCGAGGAGCCTATGTAACCGGCCATGCCGCCGCTTTAGGCGACTTCGCGGAGCTTCTGGGCCTCTGCGAGGCTCTGGAGCTTCTTGAGGCTCTGATTCTCGATCTGCCGGATCCGCTCGCGGGTGACGTTGAAGGTGCGGCCGACCTCGTCCAGCGTCCGCGGGTGTTCGCCGCCGAGCCCATAGCGGAGCTCTAGCACGCGGCGCTCGCGGTAGGAGAGGTTCTCGAGGGCCTCCTTCAGCGCCTCCTTGGTGAGCAGCTCGGCCGCTCGCTCGAAGGGGGACTCGGCGCGCTCATCGGCGATGAACTGGCCGAACTCCGACTCCTCCTCGTCGCCGACCGGCTTCTCGAGGGAGACCGGCGCCTGCGCCGAGCGCTTGATCGAGTCGACCTCCTCCGGCTCGATGCCGGTGACCTCGGCGATCTCCTCCGGCGTGGGCTCGCGGCCCAGCTCGGTGACCAGCTTGCGCTCCGCGCGCCCGATCTTGTTGAGCTTCTCGACGACGTGGACCGGGATGCGGATGGTCCGCGCCTTGTCGGCAAGCGCGCGGGCGATCGCCTGGCGGATCCACCAGGTCGCGTAGGTCGAGAACTTGAAGCCCTTGCGGTAGTCGAACTTCTCCGCCGCGCGGACCAGCCCCAGCGTGCCCTCCTGGATCAGGTCGAGGAAGGGCAGGCCCTGGTTGCGGTAGTTCTTCGCGATCGAGACGACCAGGCGGAGGTTCGACTCGACCATCTTCTGCTTGGCGTCGAGGTCGCCGCGCTCGATGCGCTTGGCGAGCTCGACCTCCTCGGCCGCGGTCAGCAGCCGGACCTTGCCGATGTCCTTGAGGAACAGCTGCAGGGAATCAGTGGTCATGTCCGGCTTCAGGTCGAGCGCCTTCTGGCGCTTGCGACCGCGCTTGCCGTCGGAGCGCTCCGCCTCGGCGGCGGACTTCTGAGCCGGGTCGAGGTCCTCGACCAGCTCGATGCCGTTCTTCTCGAGGTGCCCGTAGAGGTCCTCGACGTCGGACTCGTCGAGCTCGACCTCGGACACGGCGCTGGCGACGTCACCGAAGGTCAGCACGCCCAGCTGCTGGCCCTTGGTGACCAGCGTCTTCACTTCTTCAAGTTCCTGAATCTCAGCTACGAGCATTCGCCTACGCTCTTCCTTCCTGGCTCTGGTTCGATTTCCTCGCTGCCCGGTCCGCTTACCTGATTCTGGTGGGCCTTGACCATGTCGGCCGCTGTCGAAAAGACCTTTACCCCGATACCCCCCAAAGGCCACAAAAACGCGGAGCGGTGAAACCGCGTCCGCGTCGAATTGCCTTCTCTAAGCCTAGATCTCGCGAGTCGTCCTCAAACGTCCGTTCGTATGGTAGCCACTATATTTTTTGAAGTCAACGCGTGGCGGGCCCCCCGCAACCCGCTTGCCAACGCCAAAACAAGCAACTTCCGGGAAAGTTCCGGCCGCCCTCTCACCTACCCCTGGCTGGACGTTCGTTACCCGTGAGCGTCTGGTCGATCGGCCGATCCGAGCCGGCGCACCCTCGATGGCAGATCTGGCGACATCGCTGGACGCGGGCGTTCTGGAACCGGGCCTACAAGGAGAACATCACCGGGCTTGCGGGCATGGTCGCCTACAACCTGATGCTGGCGGTCTTCCCCTTCGCGCTGCTCGTCCTCTTCATCTTCGGCCAGGTTGTGAACTCGAGCGACGTCGAGCACAGCGTGATCCTGGACATCCGGAGGCTCTTTCCCAACATCGAGCAGGGCACGCTGCAGAACGCCATCGACCGCGTCCGCGCCAGCTCCACGACGATCGGGATCGCGGCGATCCTCGGCGGCATCTGGATCGGCGCGTCGTTCTGGGGGGCGATGGACACCGCCTTCTGCCGCATCTACCACGTCCATTGCCGCGGCTGGGTGGAGCAGAAGCGCTTCTCGCTGGTGATGCTGCTCGGGCTCCTTCTCCTCCTGCTCGCGAGCGTCACAGTGCCGACGGTGGAGAGCGCGGTGCTCTCCCAAGCAGACGATCTGCCCTTCGGCCTGTCGAACTTCGGTGCGACCCGCACCCTGATCGTCGTCATCGGCGGCCTGGTCGCCACCTTCCTGATCACCTCGGCGATCTACTGGGCGGTCCCCAAGGGCCATATGCCGTGGCGCTCGGTCTGGCCCGGCGCGCTCTTCTTCTCGCTGATCACCTCGGCCGGTAACTACATCTTCCCTCTCTACCTCAACAACATCTCCGACCTCCACCGGATCGGAGGGACGATCGGCTTCATCCTGGTGGCCATGGTCTGGTTCTACGCGATCAGCCTGGCGCTGCTCGCCGGCGCGGTGATCAACTCGCTGCGCCACGAGCGGGACGACACGGGGGCTCTACCAGTAGACGGTTGACGGCTTCGCCATGAAACGGGTTGCCCTGTCGGGCACCCTCGCATCTACGGCTAGCCGTATCTCGCGCCGACCACCTCTCGCAGCTTGGGCCGGTTGTGGGTCGCCTGGACGCGGCGCACCGTGCCCGAGCGTGACCTCATCACCAGCGACTCGGTCGTGGCATGCCCGTCGTCCAGGTAGCGGACGCCGTCGAGCAGGTCGCCGTCGGTGACGCCGGTCGCGGCGAAGAAGACGTCGTCGCCAGCCACCAGGTCGTCGGTGTCGAGTACGCGGTCGAGGTCGTAGCCCGCATCCTCGGCGGCCTTGCGCTCGTCGTCGTCCCGAGGCCAGAGCCGGCCGAGAATCCGCCCGCCCAGGCACTTGATCGCCGAGGCCGACAGGACGCCCTCGGGGGTTCCCCCCACGCCCCAGAGCAGGTCGATGCCCGTGTTGGGCATCACCGCGAACAGTGACGCCGCGACGTCGCCATCGGAGATGAAGCGGATGCTGGCGCCGACCTCGCGCAGCGCCGCCACGGCCTCCTCGTGGCGCGGCCGGTCGAGCATGATCACGGTGACGTCGCCCGGCTCCCCTCCCTTGCGCTCCGCGATCCCGCGGATCACGTCCTCGAGCGGGTCGGTGAGGCTGATCAGGTCGGCGGCGCGCGGGCCCGTGGCGATCTTCTCCATGTAGACGCAGGGGCCGGGGTCGAACATCGTGTCCCGCTCCGAGAGCGCGATCACGGAGAGCGCGGAGGGCTGCCCGCGGGCAGTCAGAGTCGTTCCCTCGAGGGGATCGACGGCGATGTCGACGACCGGCGGGCTGCCGTCGCCGATCTCCTCGCCGTTGTAGAGCATCGGCGCCTCGTCCTTCTCGCCCTCGCCGATCACCACGATGCCGTCCATCGGGACGGTCTCGAGCATCAGGCGCATCGCGTCGACGGCGGCGCCGTCGGCGCTCTCCTTCTCGCCGCGGCCCACCCAGCGGCCGGCGGCCAGGGCACCGGCCTCCGTGACGCGGACCAGCTCGAGGGCCAGGTTGCGGTCCGGGTGGGAGGGATCCCGGACATCGTGCGAGATCACGTGTTGCTCGGCTTCCGCCACCGCTTCAGAGGCTACGCGCCGTCGTCAGAAAGTGGCGGGAGGCCTTCGCCTCGCTCCCCCGCCGCTTTCCACGGCGCGGAAGCCTCCCGAGATGAAGATGCCGAGCGAGGCGAGCAGCGCGAGCCAGTACCCGATCGCCAGCCCTATCTCGAGCCCGTCCTCAGGCTTGTCAACGATCCCGTTGTAGGCGATCAGCACGAAGGCGGTGAGGCCGACGATCGCCGTCAGCTCCCCCCGTGGCCAGGAGAGCGCGTGGCCTCG
The DNA here is from genome assembly GCA_036505735.1 of Solirubrobacterales bacterium. Classification (GTDB taxonomy): domain Bacteria; phylum Actinomycetota; class Thermoleophilia; order Solirubrobacterales; family 70-9; genus DASUPK01. The sequence goes on along the minus strand of DASXSZ010000161.1, from coordinate 9,246 downwards.
CATCACGATCCAGGCGAGGATGAAGGGCGCCGCCGCGGCCGCCAGCAGCAGCCAGCGGGCGATCGGGAAGGTGTCCCAGGCGCTGCAGCTTGAGTTGCCGACCCCGCAGGCCCAGTTGCCCGGATCGCTTCCGCGCTGGACGACGCTCGGGTCCGTCGTGAGTGAGAACCACTCGATGAACAGGCTGATCACCAGCACGACCGCGGCGACCATCCCGATGAACTCGGAGCGGTCGAGCTTCGAGGTGTCCATGGCGCGACCCTATCCCAACTCCCCCCGATAGGGTCGCGATTCTGTGGAGCGCTGGGGACTGACCGTACCGCTCACGGGCATCGGGCTCGCGGACAACGCCGAGCTCCTTCGCCGCGCCGAGGCGGCCGGCTACACCGACCTCTGGTCGGGCGAGACCAACGGTCCCGATGGCTTCACGCCGCTGTCTCTGGCCTCTGCCTGGACCGACAAGGTGCGCCTCGGGACCGGGGTCGTCGGGGTGATGCAGCGGGGCCGCGCCCTGCTCGCCCAGGAGGCCGCGGCGCTCGCCGACGCCTCCCGCGGCCGCTTCGCCCTCGGCATCGGGGCGTCCTCGGACCGGATCGTCGAGGGCTGGAACGGGATGCCGTTCTCCAGGCCGCTCTCGAAGATGTCGGAGACGATCGACTTCCTGCGGACCGCCCTTGCGGGCGAGCGGGCCGCGGGCGGATTCAAGCTCGAGCGAGCGCCCGAGGCCAAGGTGCCGATCATCGTGGCGGCGCTGCGGGGAAAGATGCTCAAGCTCGCCGTCGAGAAGGGCGATGGGGCGTTCACCAACTTCCTTCCGTTGGAGGGCCTGCCCAAGGTGGCCGAGCAGCTCGAGGGCGCTCGGGACGGCTTCGAGTTGCTCTGCCGGTTCTTCTGCATCCCGGGCGACCGCGAGGAGGTGGAGCCGCTCGCCCGATTCATGTTCTCCTCCTACATCACCGTGCCGGTCTACGAGGCGTTCTACCGCTGGCTCGGCTACGGCGAGAGGATCGATGAGATGGTCGAGGCGTGGAACGCCAAGGACCGCCAGAAGGCCGCCGAGGCCGCCCCCTGGGAGCTGATCGAGGAGATGTTCATCTTCGGTGAGCCGGCCCAGATGCGCGAGCGCCTCGGGGCCTTCGTCGAGGGCGGCATCACCCTGCCCGTGATCACCCCGATCACCACGCCCGACAAGCTGGGCGAGCTGATCGACGCGCTCGCGCCGAGCTAACTGCGGTTCTTCTGCAGCTTCGACCAGAAGCGGACGTACTCGCGCTCGTGGCCGATGCCGGCCTCGATCGCTTGCAGCACACCGGTGGGGACGCCCACGCTCCGACATTGGTCGAGCTGCGCCTCGTACTCCTCAAGCTTCGCCCGGTGGGCCTCGAGCTGCCGCGGCGCGAGCTTCTTGGGGTCCGCGCCGAAGTACAGCTTGAGCAGCCCGGCGTCGCGGAGCTCGTAGAGATCGCCGGTCGGCTCCGCGCGCCAGCGCTCGAGCGCGTCCTGGCCGGTGCGGGTGAGCCGGTAGATCCGCCGTCTGCGACCCGATTCCTCCCGCCGCTCCGAGAGGTAGCCGGCCTCGGCCAGCCGGCCGCACTCCGAGTAGAGCTGGGTGTGAGGGAGCGACCAGAACTGCCCCACCCCCATCGCCGCGGCGAGCTTCAGGTCATACGGGGACGCCGGCTGCATCTGCTCGATCAGTCCGAGAACGACGTACGAGGTGGGTGTGAGGCGGATCTTTGCCACGGGCGGCAGAATACGATACGGTATGCATCGTACGGATTGAACCATTCAGGAGGAAATATGAGCCAGGTAGCCGAGCCCGCCGCCACGCCCGTCAAGCACGACCTCACCGGTGGCTTCGAATCGCTCGATCGAGAGACCCGGGTCGACCGGCTGCCCCTCCAGGGGGAGCTGCCGGACTGGCTCCAGGGGTCGCTGGTCCGGACCTCGCCCGCGAAGTGGGAGATCGGCGAGCGGACCATGAACCACTGGTTCGACGGCTACGCCATGCTGCATCGCTTCGGTATCGCGGACGGCGAGGTCTCCTACGCGAACCGCTTCCTTCAGACGAAGGCCTACCGCGCGGCCGAGGAGAAGGGCGAGATCGTCTACTCGGAGTTCGCCACCGACCCGTGCCGCTCGCTCTTCTCGCGCGTCTTCTCGATGTTCTCGCCGAAGATCACCGACAACGCGAACATCGACCTGGTCAAGCTCGGCGAGCGCTACATCGCCATGACCGAGACGCCGATCCCGGTCGAGTTCGACGCCGAGACGCTCGAGACCGTGGGCGTCGCCTACAAGCCGCCCGGGCTGCTGACGACGGCCCACCCCCATCTGGATCGCGCAACCGGCGGCATGCTCAACTACGCCGCGAAGCTCGGGCCGAGGAACAGCTACCGCTTCTTCCTGCTCCGCCCCGGAGCCTCGAAGCCGGAGGTGCTCGCGAAGCTCCCCGTCCGGGAGCCGGCCTACATGCACTCCTTCGGACTGACGGAACGCTGGCTGGTGCTGGCCGAGTTCCCCTACGTCGTCAACCCGATCGCGATCCCGCTCTCGGGGCGGCCGTACGTCGAGAACTACCGCTGGAAGCCGGAGCGCGGAACGAAGATCACCCTGATCGACCGGGGCAACGGCGAGACGACCGGCCCGTTCGAGACGGACGCCTTCTTCTGCTTCCACCACGTCAACTCCTATGAGGAGAACGGCTCGGTCGTCGTCGACGCCTGCACCTACGACGACCCGCAGATCATCGAGGACCTCTACCTGGAGCGGCTGCGCGCGGGCAAGGCCCCGGACACCGCCGAGCTGCGGCGCTTTCGGATCGAGCTCGGCTCAGGGAAGGTGACGAGCGAGCGACTCGCCGAGGGGCTCGAGCTGCCGCGGATCAACTACGCCCGCAACAGCGAGCGCCGCCATCGCTACGTCTGGGGGGTCGACGCGAAGTCCTGGTGGCTGGATCGGATCGTCAAGGCTGACGTCGACACCGGTGAGGTGCGTGTCTGGAGCGAGGACGGATGCAGCCCGAGCGAGCCGGTGTTCGTCGCCTCCCCGGACGCCGGGGCGGAGGACGAGGGCGTCCTGCTTTCGGTCGTCTTCGACTCGCGCTCCGGTCGCTCGTTCATGCTCGCCCTCGATGCCACCGACCTGAGCGAGCTGGCTCGAGCGGGGGCGCCGCACCACATCCCCTACGGGTTCCACGGGCAGTTCGTGAGATAGAGGCGACGCTCAGACCGGACGCGCGAGCGAGAGGGCGAAGAGGCCCTCGGGGTCGGTCCACCAGTCGGTCAGCTCGAGGCCGGCCTCCGCGTAGATGCCCTCCAGCCCCGGGCGCAGGAACTTGGTCGAGATCTCCGTCCGCATCTCCTCCCCCGCCCCGAAGGGAACCAGCATGTCGAGCGCCGAGACGTTGACCACCTGGTTCGCGAGGGATCGCAGGCGGATGTCGACCCAGAGGTTCTCGGGGTCCCAGCGGGCGACGTGCTCGAAGGAGTCGACGTCGAAGTCGGCACCGAGCTCGCGGTTGAGCACCATGAGCACGTTCTTGTTGAAGCCAGCCGTCACGCCGCGCGAGTCGTTGTAGGCGGCCTCGAGGATCGCTGGGTCCTTGACCAGGTCGGTGCCGAGCAGGAAGCGGTCCTCGGGGCCCAGCAGATTCGAGATCCGCCGCAGGAAGCCGGCTCGCTGATGCGGCGCGAAGTTCCCGATCGTCCCTCCGAGCAGCGCGATCACGCGAGGGCCTCCTACAGGGACCCGCTCGAGGTCGAACTCGAAGTCGCAGACCAGTCCTCGCACGTTGATCCCCTCGTACTCGGCCGCGATGCGCTCCGCGGTGTCCCGGGTGATCTCCTCCGAGATGTCCACCGGGCAGTAGGTCTCCAGGCAGCCGGCCTCGCGCATCGCATCCAGCAGGACCTGCGTCTTGCGCGCCGACCCTGACCCGAGCTCGATCAGGCTGGCCGGGCCGTTCGCCGCCTCGCAGATCTCCCTCGACTGGCCGCGCAGGATCGCCCGCTCACAGCGGGTCGGGTAGTACTCCTCGAGCTCCGTGATCTGCTCGAAGAGCTCCGAGCCGCGCTCGTCGTAGAAGTAGCGGGGCGAGAGCTCCTTGAATGGGCTGGTCAGTCCGGCCCGGACGTCCGCCGCCATCCCGGACAGGGGCCCGCCCGGCGGCAGGTTCACCTCGATCGTGACGCGGTCGGTTTTCGTCTCGGCGGGAGTGATGACGAGCGGGTTCTTGCGGTCTCCTGCGTCCTCGTCTCGGGTTCGGATCAGTCGTTACTACGACTCCGGCGAGCTCTCGGATTCATCGCGCGCGCAGCGGATGCCGGAGAAGATCTGTCGCCGCTGCGGCAGGTCCCAGTTGCGGAAGCTGATGCGGATCACGTCCCGGCGGGTTGCCCATGCCCCTCCGCGGAGCACCTTGTAGGTGTCGCCGAAGAAGACCTCGGAGTACTCGGGGTAGGGGAACGCCTCGAAGCCCGGATACGCGGTGAAGTCCGAGCTGGTCCACTCCCAGACGTCGCCGAGCATCTGCACGGCGCCGCACCCGGAGGGGGCATCCGCATAGGCGCCGGCGGGAGCGCAGCCGAAGGAGAGCTGGTCGAGGTTGGCGCGCTCGCGGCTCGCGCCGGCGGCGGCCACCTCCCACTCCGGCTCCGTCGGCAACCGCTTTTCCGCCCAGCGCGCGAAGGCGTCGGCCTCGTGCCAGGAGACGTGGATCACCGGCAGCCGGGGATCGACCTCCTCGGTCCGGCCCATCGCCGTCCGCACCCAGCCTCCCTCGCCGTCGCGCTCCCAGTACATCGGGGGCTCCGCGCCGGTCTCCTCGAGGTAGGCGATGTAGGCGGCGTTGGTGACGGGCGCGCGGTCGATCCAGAACGGCGCGACCTCGACCGCGTGGCGGGGGCGCTCGTTGTCGTAGGCGAAGCCCTCGGCGGCGGCGCCGATCTCGCGCACTCCACCCTCGACCAGGACCATCTCCGGGCCGCCGGCCACCTCCTCGGCGGCCGCGGCTCCCTCCAGCTCCACCGGCTCATAGGACTCGACCATCTGGAGGAGCTGCAGCATCGTCTCGTTGTGCTGGTGCTCGTGCGCGAGCAGCATCTCGTAGACGAAGCCGTCGGCGAGCAGGGGATCGGAGGGATCAAGCTCGATCTCACCGAGGACCTCGAGCGTCCGCTCGCGAACCTGCTCCATGTATGGGCGCACCTCGTCGGCCCGCAGGATGGGCAGCTCGCCCCGAATCTTGCGCGGCTGCTCGATCGCGTCGTAGAGCTCGCCGAGGTCCCCCCTGAGCGGTGCGCGCCCTCCGATCCGCTGAACGAGCCAGAGCTCCTCGAAGTTGGCGATGTGCCCGAGATCCCAGATCAGCGGGCTGAGAATCGGGTCGTACACCCGGTTGAGCTGCTCGTCGGTGAGCGGCTCGATCAGCTTGAAGGTGTGAGCTCGCGCCTCCTCCAGACGCCCGGCCAGCTCGGCCTTGCGATCGGAAGCGGGACGAGTTCCACCCTCGGTACTGGGTGCTGCAACCTCCGCGATCGGTCAAGACTAGCGAGGCCGCCATCCCGGCTGGGGTCAATTTCGTTACCGTGCCGCGCCCATGAAGATCGAGGGGGCAAGCGCACTTGTTGCCGGCGGCGCCTCAGGGCTGGGCGCGGCGACGGCACGCGCCCTGCACGAGCGGGGTGCCTCGGTGGTGATCGCCGATCTGAACGCCGCGAAGGGCGAGGCCCTCGCCTCCGAGCTCGGTGAGGGCGCCGCGTTCATGGAGGCCAACGTGATGGAGCCCGAGCCGGTCCAGGCCGCGGTCGACGCGGCCGCCGACGCCGACGGTGGCCTGCGAATCTCGGTCTGCTGCGCCGGGATCGGCTGGGCCCAGCGGACGGCTTCCAGGCAGGGCCCCCACGACCTCGAGATCTTCCACAACGTGATCAAGGTGAACCTGATCGGCACCTTCAACGTGCTGCGGCTCGCCTGCGCGGCCATGTCCGCCAACGAGCCGGACACCGAGGGCGAGCGAGGGGTCTGCATCAACACCGCCTCGATCGCGGCCTGGGACGGGCAGATCGGCCAGGTCGCCTACTCGGCCTCCAAGGGCGGCGTGGTCGGCCTCACCCTGCCGGCCGCTCGGGACATGGCCGGTCGGGGCATCCGTGTGATGACGATCGCTCCCGGCCTCTTCGACACGCCGCTGCTCGCCGCGCTCCCGGAGGAGCAGCGTGAGGCGCTCGGCGCGGGCATCCCGTTTCCATCGCGCCTCGGCCGGCCCGAGGAGTACGGGCAGCTCGCCTGCGAGATCGTCTCCAACACGATGCTGAACGGAGAGGCGATCCGCCTGGACGGCGCTCTCCGGATGCCACCGCGCTAGCCGGGATCCGTCGGGCCTCGAACTGGACCGCCGGTCCAGGTCAGTCGGTCCCGTCGTACTCCGGGTCGACGTAGACCCGCTTCCGCCACGGCGGGCTGATCGCGAACGAATACGCATCGCGGCCGGCGAGCGTCTCGAGCGGGACCAGCCGCAGGCCGCCCCGCGGCGTGATCCGCGCCCCCGGCCCGAATAACACCGTGTTCAGCCGGTCCGCCAGCACCGCCTGTCTGTGCCGCGCCCGCTCGGCGGCGAGCGGCCCGCGGAGGTGCTCTCCGTCGAGCGCGATTCGCCCGCTGGCCAGCAGGCTCGCCAGATCCCGGCCCACCGATCCGTCGGTCGCGTGGCCCGCGTGGCTCCCCCCGGAGACATAGAGGGTCCCCGCCGCCCGGGTCCATCCCTGCTCGGCGCGCAGGCCGACCCGCTCGGAGAGGTCACGGACCCGGCTCGCGCCGGGCAGCTTCCCGGCGGCGTCCGAGGCCCAGTCGAGGGCCGGGTTGTCGGAGCCGTTGTATCCGTTGTGCGAGCTGGCCCGGGCGTCGACGCCGCCATCCGGGTCGATCCTCACCTGGTAGGCCTCCCAGTCATCGCGGTGGTACCCGGCCGCTCCGACGACCGGGGTCCCGCGCGAGGTGGCGGAGTCGCCGTAGTAGGTCCAGTACTGGATGTAGACGCGCCCGGCGCGCTCACCGCTGCAGTCGTAGCCGGCCGACGGCGCGCGGCCCGGATTGCGGCAGTCGACCACGTGGGTGAAGGCGGTGACCGGCCGGCCGCTGCGTGACCGGGTGATGCTGCCGGTCTCGGGACCGTCGGAGCAGGCGGGTGAGCGGCAGCTGCGGAAGTCGACCGGCAGCGCGGTCATGCCGCGCTCGTAGACGATGCGCGGCGCGTTGTCGCGGACCAGGCCGGCGAGCTCTCCGTAGGGGCCGACGAGCTGCGGATCGCTGCGGCAGCCGTAGGTGAGCTTGACCGCGCAGAGGATCCGTTCCCCGATCTCACGGGCGACGGCCATCCCCGGCAGTCGCGACCCGGCCAGCCAGCCTAGCGCCGCGATCGCGGCCGAGACGAGAGCGATCAGGACGATCCACTCGACCGCCCCCTGGCCCGATCTGGTTCGGCCACACGCGAGCCAAGCTAGAAAGCGGGGCGTCGCCGATGGCGTGAGCAGGTGACGAAAGGGTCAACCGAGGCGCACCGAGGCCCGTGGTAGGGTCGCGCCGTGGCGGACGAGCTGCCGAGGGCGACCAGGAAGCAGAGGGGAGCGCGCTTCTACATCACCGTCGCCGCGATCATCGTCGCCGCCGTTTTCATCCTCCAGAACTCGCAGAAGGTGGAGGTGAAGTTCTTCTTCTCCACCACCACGATCCCACTGATCTTCGCTCTGCTGCTGGCCACGGTCCTCGGCTTCATCATCGGCCTGGCCCTGCCGCGCTTCCGCCACCACGACGACGACTAGAGGCGCCGGATGGGAGAGGCCGCGGCCGGCGCTCGGACGCGCCCGCGGACTTCGATTCCTAGAGGTTCTCGATCTCGCCGGCGATGTCCGACGCCGCGCCCTTGGCGTCGCTGAACAGCATCGATGTCTTGTCCTCGTAGAAGAGGTCGTTGTCGATCCCCGCGAACCCGGGGCTGAGGCTGCGCTTGATGACGATGACCTCCTTGGCCTCGTCGACCTCGATGATCGGCATCCCCGCGATCGGCGAGTTGGCATCGTTCTTGGCGGCGGGGTTGGTGACGTCGTTGGCCCCGATCACCACGGCGACGTCCATCTGCGGCATCTCGGGGTTGATCTCATCCATCTCCTTGAGCTGCTCGTAGGGGACGTCGGCCTCGGCGAGCAGCACGTTCATGTGGCCCGGCATCCGCCCCGCGACCGGGTGGATCGCGTAGCTGACGCTGACGCCCCGTTTCTCGAGCTCGTTGGCGAGCTCCTTGACGGCGTGCTGAGCCTGGGCCACCGCCATGCCGTAGCCGGGAACGAAGACCACCGAGTCGGCGTAGCCGAGCTTGATCGCGGCGTCCTCGGGGCCGATCGAGTGGACGGGGCGCTCCTCCCTCTCCCCGGCGGCGGCGGACACCGCACCGAAGCCCGCGAAGAGCAGATTGCCGATCGAGCGGTTCATCGCCCGGCTCATCTCAATCGTGAGGATGGTTCCCGAAGAGCCGACCAGGGTGCCGGCCACGATCAGGACGACGTTGTCGAGAGCGAATCCCGCCGCAGCAGCCGCGAGGCCGGTGAACGCGTTAAGCAGCGAGATCACCACCGGCATGTCGGCGCCCCCGATCGGCAGCACGAACAGGTTGCCGAGGACGGCCGCGCCGACCAGGACGCCTATATAGAGGCCCTGCGAGGGCGAGTCGTGGTCGACGCCGAGGACGATGCAGCCGGTGAGGATCGCCGCCAGCAGCGCGCCGTTGAAGATGTGCTGCCCTCGGAACTGAACGGGGCGACTCGGCAGGATCGCCTGGAGCTTCCCAAAGGCGATGTTGGATCCCCAGAACGAGACCGAGCCGATCACGGTCGAGAAGAGGATCGGGACGAAGACGTCGAGCGGGATGCTCTCGCCGCCCGCCGTCGCGTGCCGGAACTCCGACCAGGAGATCAGCGCCGCGGCGCCGCCGCCGACGCCGTTGTAGAGCGCGACCATCTGCGGCATCGCGGTCATCTGGACGCGGAAGGAGGCCGTTACGCCCACCGCCGTCCCGATCAGGATCCCGATCAGGATCAGGGCGCCATTTCCGATCACGTCCAGCGAGAGCGTGATCGCGATCGCGACCAGCATCCCGCCCGCGGCGATCATGTTGCCCCGGCGGGCCGTGCGCGGGTGGGTTCCCTGCTGTATCCCGAAGATGAACAGGGAGAAGGCGAGGATGTAGCAGGC
>DASXSZ010000160.1:0-23595 GCA_036505735.1 Solirubrobacterales bacterium | reverse complement strand
CCGGCGGGTCTCGGCGAGCGGGCGGACGAGCGCCTTCCTCGCCGGCCGTTCCACCTCGGTCCCGGACCTCAAGGCCCTGGGCTCACGCCTGCTCGCCTTCTACGGGCAGCACGAGCACCGCAAGCTGACCCTGTCGGGCGCACAGCTCGAGACGCTCGATGGGTTCGCGGGCGATCAGCACCTAGAGCGCCGGGGCGCCTACCGCGAGGCTCACTCCGAGGTGATCCGCCTCGAGAGCGAGCTGGCCGAGATCCGCGAGCGGGAGGGCGCGCGCGAGCGGAACCTGGACATCCTCCGCTACGAGCTCGATGAGATCGAGGAGGCCAAGCCGGACCCGGCGGAGGAGGCCGAGCTGGCCGCTGAGCGCGAGCGGCTGCGCCATGCGGAGGGCCTGCGCGGGGCGGCCGCCGAGGCGCTCGCCGCCGTGACCGGCGATGACGAAGCGGGAGGGGCCTCCGAGTCCATGGGCTCCGCGGAGGCGGCACTCTCCGCACAGCAGGGGGTGGACGCCGCGCTCGACGAGCTGGCCGAGACCGCTCGCGGGCTGCGGGTCGAGCTGCAGGAGCTGGCCGCCGAGCTGCGCGGCTACGCCGAGCGGATCGAGGCCGAGCCGGGCCGCCTGGAGCAGGTGGAGGAGCGGCTCGATGCCATCGAGAGGCTGAAGCGCAAGCACGGCGGATCGATCGAGTCGGTGCTCGCTCACGCTGATCACTGCCGGTCCGAGATCGAGGCGATCGAGGGGGCGGGGGAGCGGACCGATCGTCTCGAGGCCGAGCTGAGGAAGGCGGTGACGCGCCGGACCGACCTCTCCGCGCAGCTCAGCGAGGTCAGGGCCAAGTCGGCGCGGCGCCTCGAGAAGCGGGTGGCCGATGAGCTCGGCCAGCTTGCGATGAGCGGGGCGAAGCTGGAGGTCGCGCTCGAGCCGCATCCGAATGGCTTCGGGGCACTGGGCCAGGAGCGAGTGATGTTCCGGGTTGCGACCAACCCGGGGATGCCGGTCTCGCCGCTCCGGGACGCGGCCTCGGGCGGCGAGCTCTCGCGGGTGATGCTCGCCCTCGCCGGTCAGGGCGCGCGCGGCGGCGCGGCGACCTACGTCTTCGATGAGATCGACGCCGGCATCGGCGGCAGCACTGCGAAGGCCGTGGGGGAGAGGCTCAGGGCTCTGGGGGAGGAGCGCCAGGTGCTCTGCATCACCCATCTGCCGCAGGTGGCCTCGATGGCCCAGACCCACTTCCGTCTCGAGAAGAGCGTCGACGGCGGACAGGCGATCGCGACGGTGGAGCGGGTCGACGGGGACGAGCTGGTCGCCGAGATCGTCCGGATGCTGGGCGGCGAGGACGGCGACGACGCGGCGGATCGTCACGCCCGGAAGCTGCTGAAGGCCGCCTGAACGTAGTCTCCCGGCGATGGCGATCGCCGCCGCCACCCTGATCCGCGGGACAGCCCGCCTCGGCCGGCGGACCAAGGACCTGGTCAAGCGGCTGGGGCCGAATGACGTGGCGGTGATCGACCATCGCAACCTGGATCGGATCGCCGCCGAGGAGCTGGCGGCGTGCGGCGTGCGGGCGACCCTGAACGCGTCTCCCTCCTCCGACGGCACCTACCCGAACACCGGCCCGCTCACGCTGGTGCGCGCCGGGGTTCCGTTGTTCGACGCGGGGCCGGAGCTGTTCGAGCTGCTCGCGGACGGCGATCCGATCGAGATCGATGGAGGCCAGATTCGCTCGGGCGGGACGCCGATCGCGGAGGGCCGACTCCTCCGGGCCGACGCGCTCGCCCGTGACCTCGACGAACAGCGGGCCCGGATCGATCGGGCGCTCCACGACTTCACCGAGAACACGATGACCCACCTGCGGGAGGAGGGGGGTCTGCTCTCCGGGGCGATCGACCTCCCCGAGACGCGCACCCGCTTCCGCGACCGCCACGTGCTGATCGTGGTGCGGGGGACGGACCACGTCCGGGACCTGCGCGCGCTGCGCGCATACATCGAGGACGTCAACCCGATCCTGGTCGGGGTCGACGGCGGCGCCGACGCGATCGTCAACGAGGGCCTGGCGCCCGACGTGATCCTGGGGGACATGGACTCGGCCGGCGAGCCGACCCTTCGGAGCGGCGCCGAGCTGATCGTGCACGCCTATCCCGACGGCGGGGCCCCGGGCGCCGAGCGGCTTCGCCGGCTCGCCCTGCCGCACACGGTGATCCCCTCCGCCGGCACCAGCCAGGATGTCGCGATGCTGCTCGCCTTCGAGAAGGGCGCGTCGCTGATCGTCAGCGTGGGCGCCCACTTCAACCTCGTCGAGTTCCTCGAGCGCCGGCGGGGCGGCATGTCATCGACGTTCCTGACCCGCCTCCGCCTCGGCGAGACGCTGGTCGACGCCAAGGGCGTCGGCCACCTCTACCCGGTGCGGTAGCGGTCCCGTGCCGCGCCGGGCCAACTACCGCGGCAGGCCGGTCGTCTTCCCGCTCGGCGTGGTCCTGGTCGCGGCCGCCGGCGTCGCGCTTGCAGCCGACTTCAGCCGCTGGTTCGTCTTTCTCTGCGGCGTCGGCTGCCTCGGCCTGATCGACGACCTGGTCGACGGCTCGCCCCGGGGCTGGCGGGGACATGGGCGAGCCCTCATCGAGGGGGATCTTCCGACCGGTGCGGTCAAGGCGGCCGGGACGGTCGGACTCGCCGCCTACGCCGCCGCGGGCGGCGACGCCACGGGCCCCGAGTGCCTCGCCGAGGTCCTCGTGCTTGCGCTTGCCGCGCACCTCGGCAACCTGCTCGACACCCGTCCGGGTCGTACGGAGAAGGTCCTGGCACTGGTGGCGGCGGCAGTCTGCGTCGGGTCGGGGAGCTTGGACCCGTTCGAGCCCATCGCGCCTCTGATCGCCCCGGTCGTCGCGTGCTCCTGGTTCACGCTGCGCGAGCGGGCGATGCTCGGTGACACGGGGGCCAGCCTGATCGGCGGAATGATCGGGATCCTGCTGGTCACGGCGCTGCCGCCGGTTGGGCTCCTCATCGCCATTGCCGCTCTCTTCGCGATCTCGCTGTATGGGGAGTTTCGCTCGATCTCGGCGGTGATCGGCCGGGTTCCGCTCCTCGAGCGACTAGACTCGCTTGGCAGAGCCAATTGACCCAACCGAAGCCGGGGGACACCAGATTTCTGTTCGTCACAGGCGGTGTCGTCTCGTCCCTCGGTAAGGGGATCGCCTCAGCCTCCATCGGTCGTCTGCTCGTCTCCCGCGGCTTCAGGGTCCAGCTGCAGAAGTTCGATCCGTACATCAACGTCGACCCGGGGACGATGAGCCCCTTCCAGCACGGGGAGGTGTTCGTCACCGAGGACGGCGCTGAGACCGACCTCGACCTCGGCCACTACGAGCGCTTCACGGACGAGAACACCTCGCGGGCCTCGAACGTGACCGCGGGCGCGGTCTACAACTCCGTGATCCGCCGCGAGCGTCGCGGCGACTACCTCGGGGCCACGGTCCAGGTGATCCCCCACATCACCGACGAGATCAAGAACCGGATCCTGATCGTCGCTGAGTCGCAGGCGGTCGACTTCGTGATCACCGAAATCGGCGGAACCGTCGGGGACATCGAGTCCCTGCCGTTCCTCGAGGCGATCCGCCAGCTCTACACCGACGTCGGCCCGAAGCGCTGCATGTTCGTCCACCTGACGCTGGTGCCATACGTGGGCCATGCGGGGGAGATGAAGACCAAGCCGACGCAGCACTCGGTCAACGAGCTCCGCCGCATCGGGATCCAGCCACACGCGCTGCTCTGCCGCTCGGAGCAGGGGCTCGACCGGGAGATCCGCCGCAAGATCGCCCTCTTCGCCAGCCTGCCCGAGGACGCGGTTGTCTCGGCCCGCGACGTCGACAACGTCTACAAGGTGCCGCTCGTGCTCCGGGCCGAGGGGATGGACGACCTGATCCTCGACCACTTCGGGATCGAGGCCGAGCCACCCGACCTGACGGAGTGGGAGGAGCTGATCAAGCGGGCGGACGCCTCGCGCGAACGCAAGGTCAAGATCGCGCTCGTCGGCAAGTACGTCCGGCTCGAGGACGCCTACAAGTCGGTGATCGAGGCGCTCACCCACGGCGGCTGGCAGCACGGGGTGGAGGTGGAGACGGTGCTCGTCTCGGCGGAGGACATCGAGGAGACCCAGCTCGACGACGTCGACGGGATCCTGATCCCGGGCGGCTTCGGGGAGCGTGGGATCGAGGGCAAGGTCGAGGCCGCGCGCATCGCCAGGGAGAAAGGGATCCCCTACCTTGGGATCTGCCTCGGCATGCAGATGGCGGTCGTCGAGTTCGCCCGCCACGTTTGCGGCATGGACGGGGCCAACTCCGCCGAGTTCGATCCCGAGACCCCCTATCCGGTCGTCGACCTGCTCCCGGAGCAGAAGGAGGTCTCCGACCTGGGCGGCACGATGCGCCTCGGCGCGGATCCCGTGAAGCTCCATGACGACACGCGGGCGCGTGAGATCTTCGGTGAGCCGGTGATCTACAAGCGTCACCGCCACCGTTATGAGGTCAACAACATGCTCCGGAAGCGCCTCGAGGATGAGGGACTGGTCGCGAGCGGGACCTCGCCGGACGACAGGCTGGTCGAGGTGATCGAGCTGCCGGACCACCCGTTCTTCGTCGCCTCCCAGTTCCACCCCGAGTTCAACTCGCGCCCGACCCGGCCGGAGCCGCTCTTCCGAGACTTCGTCGGCGCCGCCGCCAGGCGGGCCGCGGAGCGCCCGGCGCCCGCGCCCGCGGCCGCCGCCGAGTCCGAGGCCGAGCGGTCCGCGGACGCCGCCGATGTCAGCGTTCGCCGCTCGGCCTAGACGGTCGCCAGGACGACGACGGCGATCAGGAAGACCGTGGTAGCGACCGAGAGCGAGCCGATCTTGATCCGCCAGCGCGAGCTGATGCCGGCGACGCCGAAGAGGAAGAGGGAGGTCGCGAGGATCACCTCAGCGAGCGTGTAGCGGGCGGCCTTGTCCTGATGATCCTCCGCGTGCTCGATCTGCTGCTCGGAGCTCGCCTCGAGCGCTCGACCCTCGGGAGTCCGGATGCCCGCGGCCGTCGCATCGAGCAGCCGGTGGGTTGCCGAATGGAAATCGAGGCTCGCGTCGTGCTCCTGGTGCTCGTTGAGGTAGACGGCCCCCGCGGTGACGACGGCGGCGAGGCCGAGCGCGACGGCAATCAGCACCTCCAGGCGCGCCTCCCATCTGCTCGACGGTGCGCCGGTCTCGATCGGGACGGCGGGTTGCTCTATCTGGACGGGTCGCCGAGCCACGGCCCTCTTCTATCAGCGCGGCTGGCGCGAGGGCCCGGCGCCACATAGCCTGTCGCGATCGTGACCGAGGCCGATCAGCGCATGCTCGACCGCTTCGCCCGGCTCTGCGAGATCGCGAGCCCGACGGGCGAGGAGCGCGAGGTGGCGGATTCGGTGCTCGACGAGCTGCGCGCCCTCGGCGTGGACGTGGCCGAGGATGCCTCGGCCACCCCGGCGCAGGCGGGGGCCGGGAACCTGATCGCGCGCGTCCCGGGGAGTGGCGATGGGTGGCTCTCCTTCTTCTCGCATCTCGACACCGTTCCGCACGAGGGCCCGATCGAGGTCGCCAGGGAGAACGGGACCTTCCGCAGCCGTGGCGACACGATCCTGGGGGCGGACAACAAGGCCGCCGTGACCGTGCTGATGGAGCTCGCCGCCCGACATGTTTCCGAGCCGGCTCCGCTCGGGCTGGAGCTCGTCTTCACCGTGGCGGAGGAGGACGGGCTCCGAGGCGCGAAGGAGCTCGAGATCTCGTCGCTGCGCGCCCCCTTCGGCTTCGTGCTCGATCACGCCACGCCGATCGGCGAGGTGATCGTCGCGGCGCCCACCTACAAGCGGCTGATCGCGGAGTTCACGGGACAGGAGGCCCATTCCGGGATCAATCCCGAGGACGGTCACTCGGCGATCGCTGCCGCCGCGGCCGCGGTTGCGGGCATGAAGCTCGGCCGGCTCGACGAGGAGACCACGGCGAACGTCGGGATCATCGAGGGTGGGACGGCCTCCAACGTGGTCGCGGGGCATTGCCGGATTCTGGGGGAGGCGCGCAGCGTGGACGGCGAACGGGCGGCGGCGACGATCGGCGAGATGGTCGACGCCTGCACCTGGGCAGCCGGCGAGCAGGGCTGCGACGTCGACGCGAGGGTGATCGAGATGTTCCGCGGCTACCGGCTCGACCCGAAGTCCGAGCCGGTGCGGATCGCGTCCGAGGCGCTGCGGCGAACCGGGCACGAGCCCGAGCTCGTCGCGACCGGTGGCGGCAGCGACGCCAACGCCCTGGTCGCCTCCGGCTACGAGGCGGTGCTGCTCGCCAATGGGACGGAGGCGAACCACACCCCCAATGAGCTGGTTACGGAAGCGGCGATAATTGAGATGCTGGCGGTGTGCGAGGCCGCGATCGAGGAGGCCGCGAAGTTGGGGGTCGCAGAGGCCGGTGAGGGGTAGGGATTGCTGAAGCTCCGACGGGGGGTTGTGAGCCGGGCGGATCCGCTCACGGTGCGGATCGATGATGAGGAGCGGGCGGCGTGGGCGGATGAGGGGCTGGTCGGCGAGGTCCGCGAGGGCGACGAGGTGATCGTGAACGTCGAGGCCCTCGAACTCGGGCTCGGGTCGGGCGGGTTCGACGTCGTGCACGCGAACCTGACCCGGGGGTTGGATGCCCCGGGTCCCGACCGGGCGACTGCGATGAAGCTCAACTACACCTCGCTCCAGCACTCGGTGGAGCCGGTCGAGGCTGGCTCCGAGGACTCGGCGGCGCGAATGATCCCGGTCCTCGTGCTGTCACTGCACGGACAGCTCCCACCCGCCGCCTGGGCGGCGGCACGCGGAGACTCGGGGGTGCGGATTGGCTACATCCAGACCTCCGGCGGCGCGCTGCCCGGTGCGCTCTCGGAGGGCGTCAAGGTGCTTCGCGAGGCGGGGCTGCTCTGCGGGCACGTCACCGCCGGGCCCTCATACGGCGGCGAGGTCGAGGCGCTCACCACAATCGAGGCGCTCCGGGCCGCGAGCGGCCCACTCGGATGGCACGCCGCGATCGCCGGCCCGGGACCCGGGATCGTGGGATCAGGGTCGGAGCTAGGTCACGGCGGGATGGCGGCGCTGGACACCGCGCACGTCTCGCTCAGTCTTGGTCTCGAGACGCTGCTGGCGCCGAGGATGTCGAGCGCCGATCCGCGTCCACGGCATCGGGGTCTGAGCCACCACACGGCCACCGTCCTCCGGATGCTGCTGCGAGGTGTGCGGGTGCCCGCTCCGTTGGACGGGCCGCTCGAGGAGCTGCGCAAGACCTGCGGAGACCGGCACGAGGTCTGGCTGCGCGAGGCGCCCGTCGACGAGTACGCGGCGAGCGGGCTCCCGGCCACCCACATGGGCCGCGGGATCCATGACGACCGCCTCTTCTTCGCGTCGGCCCTCGCGGCCGGCGATGGGCTGGCCGCCGCAGCTCTGGTGGAGGGGGCGGTATGAGCGACGAGCGGCTCCGGAAGGTGGGGGGCAAGCTCGTCCATCGCGGGCCGATCGCCTCGGTGCGGATGGAGACCTTCCAGTACGCCGACGGGAGTCGCTCGACGCGGCAGGTCGTCGTCCACCCGGGCGCGGTCTGCGTGATCCCGCACGACGGCCGGGTCCTCTACATGGTCGAGCAGCCCCGCGAGGCGGTCGGGGAGCCCGCGCTTCTCGAGCTGCCCGCCGGCAAGCTCGACGTCGAGGGAGAGACGCCGCTCGAGTGCGCGCAGCGCGAGCTGGTCGAGGAGATCGGCAAGTCGGCCGGCGACTGGCGGGAGCTGAAGAGCTTCTACACCAGCCCCGGGTTCGCCACCGAGCGCGTCTGGCTCTTCCTAGCCACCGAGCTCTACGACGTTCCCCGCCGGCCGTCGCCCGGCGAGCGGATCGAGGTGGTGGAGTTCCCGCTTGACGAGCTCGACCGGGCGATCGCTCGCTGCGAGGACGCCAAGTCGCTGATCGGGCTGCTGATGCTGAAGGAGCTGATCTAGGGGCAGGGACTGGACGGCGGCCGGGGAAGTACTTCGCATGGCCACGATTGCGCCGGAGCGCGAGGTCGCCGAGCCGCAGCCCTCGGAGCGCTACGAGGCGCTGGTGCTCGATTTCCTCGCGCACCTCGAGTTCGAGCGGGGGTTGTCCCGCAACACGCTCGCCGCCTATCGCACCGACCTGCTGCAGTTCGGGCGCTTCCTGGCCGAGCGGGACCGCGACGCGACCAAGGCCGAGCCCGCCGACCTCTCCGATTTCCTCGCGGACCTCGCCCAGGGCGACGGGAACGGCCGCGCTCCCTGCTCGACGGCGACGGTCCACCGCAAGGCCGCGTGCCTACGGTCGTTCTATCGCCACCTGCGGCGCGAGGAGGCGATCGACGACGACCCGGCGGCGAGGCTCGAGACCCCACGCCGAGGCAAGAAGCTGCCGGAGGTCCTGAGTTACGGCGAGGTCCAGCGACTGCTCGCCCAGCCACGCGGGAACGACCCCGCGACACGGCGCGACCGGGCCCTGCTCGAGCTGATGTACGCGTCCGGACTGCGGGCCTCGGAGACGATTTCGCTGGAGATCTCCGACGTCGACCTCGACCACGGCGTGGTCCGCGCCCGCGGGAAGGGGTCAAAGGAGCGCCTCGTGCCGGTGGGCGGAAAGGCGGTCGCTGCGGTCAGGGTCTACCTGCGCGCCGGACGTCCGGAGCTCGTCCGCTCCAACGAGGAGCGCAAGCTGTTCCTCAACTTCCGCGGTGGGCCCCTGACGCGGCAGGGCCTGTACAAGATCGTGCTGCGGCACGCCGAGTCCGCCAGCCTGGGAGAGCGGATGAGCCCGCACACGCTGCGGCACTCGTTCGCGACCCATCTCCTCGCCGGCGGGTGCGACCTGCGCTCCGTTCAGGAGATGCTTGGGCACGCGGATCTCTCGACGACCCAGCTCTACACGCACCTCTCGGGCGAGGAGCTGAAGGAGGCCTACTTCAAGGCCCACCCAAGGGCACTTTCGCCTCACTAGCATCGGGCCATGCCCGAGTTGCCCGAGGTGGAGACCGTTCGTCGCCAGCTCGAGCCGGAGCTGATCGGGAAGAGGATTGTGTCGGCATCGGTGCTCGATGAGCGGCTGACCCGCCCGGAGCCTCCGCGATCCCTGGAGCGGGCCGTGGACGGCAGGGAGGTGACCGCTGTCGCCAGGCGCGGGAAGTACCTGCTGATCGGCCTGGATGGGGGCCGGACCCTGGCGCTCCACCTGCGGATGACCGGGAACCTGCTGCTCCGCGATCCGACGGCGTCCGCGACCGCGGATCTGATGAAGAGCGAGCCGCTGGGTGGGGCGCCGCTCTACGAATCGGCACCCGAGCCGAGCCACCTCCGGGCCCGGTTCGAGCTCGACGACGGCAGGGAGCTGCTCTTCACCGACGTGCGCCGCTTCGGTCAGGCCGTCGTGCTCGACGCGGGGGATCAGCTCGATGACTTCTTCGCGGCTCGCCTCGGGGTTGAGCCGCTCTCGGAAGAGCTGACCCCGGAGCGACTGCTGAGGCTCGCCGAGGGCCGCAAGGCGCCGCTGAAGTCGTTCCTGCTGACGCAGTCGCGCATCGCGGGGATCGGGAACATCTACGCGGACGAGGCGCTCTGGCGAGCCAGGCTGCACCCGCTCTCGCCGGCGGGCTCGATGAAGCCCGAGCACGCCGAGCGTCTGGTCGAGGGGATCGTCGGCGCGCTCGAGGCCGGGCTCGATCATGGTGGCGCGAGCATCGACGACTACCTCGACGCCCGCGGCGAGCAGGGCTCGATGCAGGACGAGTTCCTCGTCCACACCCGGGAGGGGGAGGATTGCCCGCGGCCAGCGCGCGAGCACCGTCCCTCGCCGCCTCCGGTGATCCAGCGGATCGTGGTGACCGGCCGGTCGACCTACTTCTGCCCGAACTGCCAGGAGCGCCTGCGGCGCCGGCCGAGACGGCGGGCCAGACGGGTATCGGGGCGGAAGGCGGCGAAGTGAGCGAGCTCCCACCCCTGCCCGATGGATTCGAGGTGGGGCACTGGTCGGACCCGGACGCGGGAACCGGCTGCACGGTGGTCCTGCCGCCGCCGGAGACGCGGGGCGGGGTCTGCGTCCACGGTGGTGGGCCGGGCACCCGGGAGACCGACACGCTGCGGCCGCTCGCGAATGCTCAGGAGGCGAACGCGATCCTGATCACCGGTGGCAGCGCCTTCGGTCTCGCGGCGGCGGACGGCGTCGTCCGCTGGCTGGAGGAGCACGAGCGCGGCTACTTCACACCCTACGGGCGGGTGCCGCTCGTGCCCGCCGCGGTGATCTACGACCTCCCCTCCGGCAGCGGGAAGGTTCGTCCGGGTCCCGAGCAGGGGTACGCGGCCTGCGAGGCGGCCGAGCCGGGTGTGCCGGCCCGAGGGGCCGTCGGGGCCGGTACGGGCGCGACGGTCGGGAAACTGCTGGGGCGCGATCGGGCGAGGCCCGGCGGCGTCGGCTACGCCGCCCTCGTCACGGGGACCGGGCACACGGTGGCGGCCATCGCCGCGGTCAATGCGGCCGGGGACGTGATCGACGAGGACGGCTCGGTGCTCGCCGGACCGCGCGGGGAGGAGGGCGAGGTCCTGCGGGGCGCGGAGCTGATTGCGGCGATGGTGCAGCCGCCGGAGTTCCGGGTTCCGGAGGGCAACTCGACGCCGGTCTGCGTCTGCACCGACGCGGCGCTCGACAAGCGCGGTTGCTCGATGGTCGCCCGGGCCGCCACCGCGGGTTTGGGGCGCGCCGTCGATCCGGTCTTCACGCCTGTCGACGGAGACGTGGTCTTCTGCCTCGCCTCGGGCAGGGGGGAGCCCGACCAGTTCGCCCCGTTTCAGATCGGCGCCGCCGCGGCCACGGTCACCGCTGCGGCGATCCGCGACGCCGTGCGGCAGACGGCGCCCTGACCGGCCGGGATAGGATCGGCGCCGAGCCGGCGAGCTTGGGGCCCGCGGGCAAATCGAGGCGATGGAGAGGAGAACAGATGCTCTGCGCACTGACCGTGAGGAAGTTGAAGCCGGGCGCCTACGAGGACTTCAGGAAGGCCTTCGGTCCGCCGGATGACTCGGAAGTACCCGCAGGCTGGAAGCGCTTCTACGCGCTGCGGAACACCGACGATGAGAACGAGGTGATCACCTTCGGGCTCTTCGATGGCACGATCGAGGAGCTCCGGGCCGGCCAGAGCGAGGGCCAGTACGAGGAGCGGCGCAAGGCGATCGAGGAGCTCGTCGAGTCGGTCGGCGCCGACGGGATCTACGAGGTGGTCGAGGAGCGCTCGATGGGCTGAGACCCGCCGCCTTTCGGGCAGTGGATCTGTCCGGGCGCTGCGGCAACGTCCGTGGGCCATGCCCGGAAGCTTCAAGACCGAGGCCGTCGTGCTCCGCAGCATCCGCTACGGCGAGGCCGACCGCATCGTGCACCTCTATTCGGCGAACCGCGGTCGCATCGGCGCGATCGCCAAGGGGTCGCGGCGGCCCAAGTCTCGTTTCGGGGGTCGGTTGGAGCCGTTCTTCCGGCTCAACCTCGTCCTGTATGAGGGGCGGGGCGAGCTGTTCACGGTGACCGGGGCGTCGACCGTCGACGGTTATGCGAGGCTGCGCTCGGACGGGCTGGCCCTCGGGGCGGCGGGGCGGGCCTGCGACGCGGTGCTGCGGCTGCTCGACTCCGGGGAGCCGAACGAGGCGGCCTACAACCTGCTCTGCAACTACCTGGGACTGCTGGACGCTGGGCCCGACGCAAGCTCTCCGGGCTCGGCGCTCGCCTTCCGGCTCAAGCTGGCGCTCGCCGCTGGGTTCTCACCCGAGCTGGCGAGCTGCGCGACCTGCGGGGAGGCGGAGCACCTGACGGCCTTCTCCGGCGCCGACGGGGGTGTGGTCTGTGCGAGCTGTGAGGGGGGTGGCTTCCCGCTCTCGGAGGAAGCGCACCGGTTCATGGTCGAGGCGCTGGCGCGACCGCTGGCAGAGGCCCCCGCCGCCGAGCGAGGGATTGCCGCGCAGGCCGACCGCGCGATCACCGAGACGCTCGAGCACCACGCGCACGTCCACTTGCGGGCTGCGGCCTAGCTGGCCGACCAGAGGTGGAAGCTGGTCCCCTGGTCGTCGCGGCACTCGACCGAGCGACCCTCGCCGCCGGGCTGGGGCTCGCTCGCCTCGCCGCCGAGCTCGCGCACCTTCGCGATCGCGGTCTCCAGATCGTCGACCTGGAAGACGACCTGGGGATGAGACGCGGCGTCGGCGGATCCCGAGATGCCGCCGTGCGGGGTGACGTTGGTGATCTGGCTGCCCTCGGCGTGGCTGCCGGGCCCGAACTCCCAGCCCAGGAGCTCGCCGTAGAAGCGCTTCGCGGCCTCGCCGTCCGGGACCGGGATCCAGAAGTAGACGAGGTCGCCCGGCATCCGGCTAGGTCCTCGGCCGGTAGATGCGTTCGGTGACGCGCAGCTTGACCCGCTTCGGGGAGACCGTCGCGCGCATGATCCAGGGGAAGAGGCGGCCGGTGATCACCGAGCGGCGGCCGCGATCGTAGGCATGGAGCGCGTCGCGGACGCACTGCTCGGCGGTGATCATGCCGGGCATGATCCGCGTCTTCTCGTCGTATCCGGCCACGGCCTGCCACTCGGTCTTCACCGGACCGGGGTTGACGACCAGGGCCCGGACGCCCGTCCCGCGCAACTCCATCGAGAGCGCCTCCATGAAGGAGATCGCGAACGCCTTGCTGGCGGCATAGGTGGTCTCGTAGGGAAGGGGCTGCAGACCGGCGGTGCTGGCAACGGTGATCACGCCGCCCCGGCGACGCTCGATCATCGCCGGCAGGAAGGCGTGGGTGAGGGTGACGACGGCCTCGCAGTTGAGGCGGATCATCTCGGCGTCCCGCTCGGCGTCGGTCTCGGCGAAGTGGCCGCGGGTGCCGAAGCCGGCGTTGTTGACCAGGAGGTCGACCGCAACGCCGAGCTTCTTCACCTTGCCGGGCAGCTTGGCTGCCTCCGAGGCGAGGTCGCACTCGATCCCGTGCGCGGTCGTCGGAACCTGCTCGGCGAGCTGCTCGAGTCGTTCCTTGCGCCGAGCCACCAGGATCAGGTCGTATCCGCGGTCGGCGAGCTGCCTGGCGAACTGCTCGCCGATTCCCGACGAGGCTCCGGTGATCAGTGCCGTCTCCGCCACGAATCGAACCCTAATTTGAATTTCTTCCCGCCGCGTTATCGAGCTCGTGCCGGGCCGGGTGCGAACATCGGGTCATGACCAGCATCAAACGGCTCGCTCCTCGGCTTCGCCTCGGAGCGCCCTCGCATATCGAAGCGCTGGAGGAGCGAGTCCGCTCCTGGGAGACTGAGTACCTCTGGGACCGGGCGACGCCGTCCTATCCGGCGCAGCGGCGCGAGCCGGAAGCGGACAGCCCGGTGCGGACGCCGTTCCAGCGAGACCGCGACCGGATCGTGCACTCGAAGGCGTTCCGGCGGCTCAAGCACAAGACACAGGTGTTCGTGGCGCCGGAGGGCGACCACTACCGGACGCGGCTCACCCACACGCTGGAGGCCTGCTTCATCTCGCGGACGGTTGCGCGGGCTCTCGGCCTGAATGAGGACCTGACCGAGGCGATCGGGCTGGGTCACGACCTCGGGCATCCGCCCTTCGGCCACATTGGGGAGGAGGTCCTGGACGAGGCGCTGCGTGAGCACGGGATGCGCTTCCGCCACAACGAGCACTCGCTGCGGGTCGTGGAGGTGCTCGCGCGCGACGGGCGGGGTCTCAACCTGACCGAGCAGGTCCGCGACGGGATCGTCAATCACACCGGGCCCGAGAAGCCGGTGACGCTCGAGGGGCGGGTGGTGCGGATCGTCGACAGGGTCGCTTACATCAATCACGACATCGACGATGCGGTGCGGGCCGGAATCATCGCGGATCGGGATCTGCCGCGGGAGGAGATCGAGCTACTCGGAGAGAGCGGGGCGAGGCGGATCGACTTGCTTGTCCAGGACATGGTGGAGCGCTCCCGCGCCGAGGGCGAGATCGCGCAGAGCGAGGAGGTCGGTGGGGCGATGCTGCGCCTGCGGAAGTTCATGTTCGAACGGGTGTACCTGGGGCACGAGGCGCGCGCCGAGCAGGAGCGGGCGCGAGTGGCGCTCCGAACGCTGTTCGATCACTACCTCGAGCACCTCGACGAGGTGCCCGCGACCGACCTGGAGGCGGGGCCGGTGCAGCGGGTGACGGATTACATCGCCGGAATGACCGACCGTTTCTGCCTGGGGGCGTACGAGCGGCTGGTGGCTCGCGGATAGATTGGGGAGATGGCCAGGTTCACCCGGGACAGCGTCGATCGGGTCAAGGACGCGGCGGACATCGTCGAGATCGTCTCGGCGTATACGGACCTCCAGCAGCGGGGCCAGGACTACTGGGGCAACTGCCCGTTCCATGAGGAGCGGACGCCTTCGTTCAAGGTCAATCCCCGGGACAAGCTCTATTACTGCTTCGGCTGCGAGGCCAGCGGGGACGTCTTCCGGTTCGTGGAGGAGAAGGAGGGGCTGGACTTCACCTCAGCGGTTGAGTCGCTGGCAGAGCGCTATGGAGTCGAGCTGCAGCGGGAGAACGAGGACCCAAGAGCCGAGGAGCGGCGACGGCGGAAGGCGCGACTCTGGGAGCTGCTCGAGCGCACGGCGAAGTACTACGAGCGCTATCTCTGGGAAGCTCCGAAGGCGGAGAAGGCCCGCGCGTACCTGAAGGATCGTGGTCTCGGGGAGGACGTCCTCCGGCGCTTCGGCGTTGGGATGGCGCCCAGCCCATGGGATCAGGTGCTGACGGGGAGCCAGCGGGCGGGGTTCAAGGTCGAGGAGCTGCTCGCCGCCGGGTTGATCCAGAAAGGACGGCAGGGGGGCCATTACGACCGGTTTCGGCACCGGATCACGTTCCCGATCCGCGACCAACGCGGGCGGGTGCTGGGGTTCGGGGCTCGGGCGATGAGCCCGGACTCCCAGCCGAAGTACCTGAACTCGCCCGAGGGTGAGCTCTACCGGAAGAGCCACACGCTCTATGGGATCGATCGGGCGCGGGGGCCGATCGCGAAGGCGCGGCGGGCGATCCTGGTCGAGGGGTACACGGACGTGCTGGCGCTGCATCAGGCCGGGGTGGAGGAGGCGGTGGCGATCATGGGGACCGCGCTGACCGACGAGCAGCTCTCGATGCTCGCCGGGCTGACCGACGCCGTGGTGCTGGCGCTCGATGCGGATTCGGCAGGGGCGGATGCGATGATCCGGGCGCAGAGGGTCGCGGGGGGCAGGGGGCTGGAGCTGCGGGTGGCGACGATGCCGGAGGGTGAGGATCCGGCCGACCTGCTGCAGGGTGGATCGGTGGATCGCTTCATGGAGTTGGTGGAGGGAGCGATCGACCTGCCGAGCTTCAGGGTGGACGTCGCGCTCGGGCGCGGCGACCTGGGGTCGCTCGCGGGGCGTGAGCGCGTGCTGGAGGAGGTCGGACCGGTGCTGAAAGCGATGGGGGAGACCGCGCTCGGTTTCGACGAGCTGGTTCGGAAGGTCGCGGACCGTCTCGATACGGATCCGAGCCTGGTTCTCGCGCGGGTTCGGTCGGCGCGCGAGGGAGGCGCGGACGGCAATGGGGCGAAGCCGGCGCCGCGTCCGGTCGCGGTCTCGCTGACCCCGCGCGAGACGCGGGAGCGGGCGCTGCTCGCCATGTGCATCGCCGAGCCGGCAGCCGGGCGCCGGTTCATCGATGAGCTCACCGAGGAGCACGTCTCGCCCTCGGGAGCGCCGGCGCTGGGTTGGCTGCGCGACCACCTCGACGATCCGATGGCCGGGCTGTCGCGAGATGATCCGGCCCTCACCTCGCTGATCACAGAGCTCGTCATGCGCTCGGAGAGCGAGCCGGCGACGGAGGGGGCGATGCAGCTCAACTTCGACCTGCTCGAGCTGCAGCGCCTGGAGGACGGGATCTCCGCTGCCCAGAGGGCGGGGGACTACGAGGTGAGTACGCGCCTCTCTCGCGAGCGAGCGGCCCTCACGGATCGCATCGCGCACGCGGGGATCGTTGGGTCTTGACCCTTCGGGTTCGCGAGGCGGAGACCCAAGACCTCGCGTCGATCGTCGATCTGGTCGGCCAGCTTGGGTACCCGAGCGACGAGCGCTCCGTGGCGAGGCGGCTCGAGCGGCTGTCGGCGGATCCGAGGAGCTGGGTGTACGTCGCCGTTGAGGGGGAGGACGTGGTGGGCCTTGCCGCGGTACATGTCATGTCGATCCTCGAGCGGGACGATCCGATCGCGCGCATCACGGCGATGGTCGTGGCCGAGCGGGCTCGCGGTAGCGGCGCAGGGCGCGCGCTGCTCGAGCGGCTGGACGACGTGGCCCGGAAAGAGGGCTGTGACCGGATCGACCTGACGACGCGGTATGAGCGTGAGGGGGCGGCGGCGTTCTACCGGCGGATGGGGTTCGAGGACACCTCGCTGCGCTTCGTCAAGGACCTCGACTGACCCGGACCGGATTTCACACATCCGACACACTCCTGCGCCCCCGCCACCACATTCCTGCGTGATTTGCCGGTGTGTTTCGCCCCATCCATCCGACGGGTCCCGGAAAATGCCTGCAAATGGAGAAGGATCTACTCGAGCAATACTTGGCTGAAGGACTGACGCTTCGTGAGATCGGGGAGCGGACTGGCAAGCATCTGACCACGGTTGGCTACTGGATGAAGCGACATGGCCTGCGCGCCGTCAACGCACGGAAGTTCGCGCCAAAACACAGCGCGATCACCGGAGAGCGCCTCGAGGAGCTGGTCGGTCAAGGCGCGTCCCTCAGCGATCTATCCGAAGTTCTCGGGCTGAGTGTTTCAACAGTCCGCCACTGGCTGCGCAAATACGGACTCGAGACTTCAGGAATGGGCTGGCGGCGCCAGCAGACCCGACACGCCAGGGAGGCAGGCCTCAGGCAGGTCACAAGGAACTGCGCCCACCATGGCATGACGAATTTCATCCTCGAAGGGCGGGGTTACTACCGGTGTTCGAAATGTCGGCGGGAGGCGGTCTCTAGGTGGAGGCGGCGTGCGAAGCGCCGTCTCATCCTCGCGGCGGGTGGCCGTTGCATTCTGTGCGGCTACGACCGGCATCCTGGGGCTCTGCATTTCCACCATCTCGACCCGAGCCAGAAGCGCTACACCCTGAGTCGTGCAGGCCACACGCGGAGGTTTGCCGAGGCTCTCGAGGAGGCTAAGAAATGCGTGCTTCTCTGCGCGAACTGCCATGCGGAGGTTGAGGCTGGGGTTGCCCACTTGCCCGACTTGGGGCCTGCGGCCGGTCCGACCGCCTCACGCTAAGGTTTCTTCAGAATCTCCCGGGTAGCAGGCATGGGTAGTTCGCTTGCGTATACCCAAGTGTGTCGGTCCGGGGTAGCTCAACTGGAAGCAGCGCTCGGCCGTTAACCGAGAGGTTGTGGGTTCGAGTCCCACCCCCGGAGCTAGTTAGGACGACTCGAGACGAGCCGGCGAGACCCGGCTCGTCGTTTTCTTGGCCGCCTGCTCAACGAGCTCCGCAGCCACAGCAGCGCCATCGTGTTCGGCCGACCAGGTGGCAATCTCCTCCGCTCGCTCCCGGAATTGCGCCTCGCCCAGCAGCCGCCGCGTCGCGAGCCTGACCGCTCGCCGCGAGAGCAGCCGGCGCGGCACCGACAGCCCCGCCCCGGACCACGCCACTCGCGCGGCGTTCTCTCCCATGTCGCCCACCGAAGGGCAGACCAGGAGCGGGGTCCCCGCGGCCAGCGCCCTCGCCACCGTCCCGTGCCCGCCGTGGCAGATCACCACGTCCGCGGACGGCATCACCTGCGAATAGAGCACCCAGTCCACCAGCTCCACATTGACCGGCACATCGATCGGCCGCTCCGGCCGGTGCCGATTGGTCGTCGCCAGCACCCGCACCGGCTCATCCGCCAGCGCGTCGAGGGCAACCCGAAGCAACTCGCACTCCGGATCCTGAGACGTGCTCGGCGCGACCAGGACCAATGGGCCATCGCCCTCCGGAATCGCAACCTCCTCACCCGGCAACTCGAAGAACAGCGGTCCCGTCACCCGCACGTGCCCCGGCCACGCCCTCGCGTACTCGAGCTGCGGGAACGTCGCCACCATCGCCAGCAGCTCGCTGATTCCGCCGTGGAACCGCTCGATGGGGCCCAACCCCAGTCGCGCCCTGGTCTCATTGAGCTCGTCCCGGCCCCGTCGAAGCCCCATCCCCAGCAGCGGACCTGTCGCCCGCCAACCGAGTCGCCCCAGCGCGGTCCGCGGCGGCCGCAGCCCGAGCGAGTACAGCGGCATCCCAGGCTGCTGGACCGGATAGACGTGCGGGATCAGCGTCGCGTGCGGCACCCCCGCCACCTCCGAGGCCAGCGTCGGCGCCAGCGTGAGGATGTCCGTCACCACCAGATCCGGCCCGAACCCCTCCATCAACCTGGCCAGCGCCCGCGCCGCCGCCGCGGCCGTCTGCCCATCGGGCGTGTCCGGGCCCGGCGGCGGAAAGGCCGCGTACTCCTGCGCCGCCGTGAACCCCAGCCCCTCGGCCACGACCGGCTCCCGCCACCGCTCCCAGGTCTCCACCAGCACCTCGTGTCCCCGCCGACCCAGCTCGCGTGCGAGGGCGATCGCCGGAAACGCATGCCCCGGATCGCCGAACGCAGCGACGAGCAGGCGGAGCGATCGGTCTGGGCGGCCCATTGCGCGGACCCTACGCCCCGCGCGCTATTTCTTGACCCGATGGCAAAGCGACGCAACAACGCCGAGCGGCTCCGCAACGCGGTCTACGCGATGCCCTCGCGCACCAAGGCCGCCATGCTCCGCGGGATCCGCTCGAACCGCGTGATCGTCGGCGCCTACGTGGACAAGCGCGGCGGTGTCTGCCCGATGCTCGCCGCGCACCGCAACGGCGGCCGGACCAACTTCGGCACCTTCGCGCGCGCCTGGGACGCCTTCACCGATGCCAACCAGCGCAAGCCCCGACGCGCTTCCCGGCGCGAGGTCCGCACGCTCGAGGGCTATCTCGAGATGGCCCTGCTGCGCGAGGACATCGGGGTGTGCACTGACATGGATCCCGACCGCCCCCTCGCGGACGAGGTCCGCGACATCCAGGCAACCCGCCGCCGCCTCGCCGAGGCCGACGCCCGCGAGGGCTCCGGCATTTCCGTCGAGGAGGTCCTCGCCACCGCCTACGCCGAGCACACCCTCGCCGAGGACGAGAACCCCCCGGCCGAGCGCGTCAGAACCGAGCGCGGCTAACGTCCGCGTCCGTGCCGCGGGCGCAACCCGAACAGCCTCTGGTCTCCGTGATCGTCCCGGTTCGGGACGGCGAGCCGACCATCGCCGATTGCCTCGACGCGATCCTAGCCACCGACTACCCACCTGACCGGCGCGAGATCCTGGTCGTGGACAACGGCTCGAGCGACGGCACCGCCGCCCTGATCCAGGCACGACCGGTCCGCTACCTCCGCGAGCCCAAGCGCGGCGTCTCCAACGCCCGCAACCGCGGGATCGCCGAGAGCCGCGGCGAGATCCTCGCCTTCGTTGACGCCGACTGCCTGGTCGAGCCCCAATGGCTCGCCGAACTCGTCCGCCCCTTCGAGAACTCGGAGGTCGGTGCGGTCGGCGGCGACCTCAAGCACACACCGCCCACCACCGCCGCGGAGCGCCAGGCTGCCCGCCTGCTCGGCAACTGGCAGCGCTTCGCCTTCACCTCCAACCCCGCCTACCCGATCACGGCCAACGCCGCCTATCGGCGGGACGTCCTGGAGCGAATCGGCGGCTTCGACCCCCACATGCCCCGCGCCCAGGACGTCGAGCTCGGCCTCCGCTTTCAGGAGCGGAGCGGCCGCCGCCTCGCATACGCCGAGAACGCCACGGCCCGGCATCGCAACCGCGCGACTCAGCTCGGCTTCTTCCGCCAGCAGCTCGGCTGGGCATACGGCGCCGGCCTGGTCGGTGCCAAGTACGAGGCTCTGGGCGGCGACCCGGTCAACCCGCCGCGGATCCGCGAGATCACCCGCACCGCCCGCGGCCTGGGCATCGTCCTGCTCGCGGGCCTCCGCCGTCGCGGCCGCCGCGAGTGGATCGAGGACGCCTGGTTCGACCTCCTTCGCCAGGTCGCGTGGTGGATCGGCGCCCGCAGCGGCCTCCGCCGCGGCGCCCGCATCTGGCGCCCGCCCTCGCGAGGCGCTCCGCCCGGCCGCTCAGCCTAGTTCCGGCGTGTCCATGGTGTCGCCGGGCCGCAGGAAGAGGATCTCGGGGACCATGCAGTTGCGGGAGGTCCGCAGCAGGAACCGGACACCCTCCGCTATGTCCTCGGGCCGGATCATCGCCTCGGCGGTCACCTGGCCCTTCACGAAGTCGGTCATCGGCGTGTCCACGAAGGCCGGCGCCAGCGCGGTCACCTGGATCCCCTGACCGGCGATCTCCTTCTGCGTCGCCTGCGAGAAGCCGATCACCGCCGCCTTGGTCGCCGAGTAGACCGAAAGCCACGGCTGCCCCGACTTGCCGGAGATCGACGCCGTGTTCACGATCAGCGCCTTGCCGTGCTCGGCACCCGCCTCGCGCAGCATCGGCAGACACTGCCTTGTCATCAGGATCACCGCGCGCAGGTTGACTCCCAGCTGCATGTCGACGTACTTGGTGGTGAGCTCGTGCATCGCCTCGCCGATCCCCACGCCCGCGTTGTTGATCAGCACGTCGAGCCGCCCGTACTGCTCGCGGTGCGCCTCGACCAGCGCCGTCAGGTTCTCCTCGTCGGCCATGTTGGCCGGAAAGCTGAGCACCTCGTGGCCCGCCGAGCGGAGATCCTCGACGGCCGCCTCGAGCTTCTCCGGCCGCCGTGCGGAAACCGTGAGGCCGTACCCGTCTTCCCCGAGCATCCGTGCGATCGCCAGCCCGATTCCGCTCGAACCACCGGTGACCAGCGCCGCCTTCTCCGCCAACGTCTCCTCCTTCAGGGCTCGCTAACTGCGGGCGCCACCCTATCGGTGCTCCAACTACGATGGCGCTCCGTCGCGCGCCTCCGAAATCCCGGCGCAGGGCCTCGCCGTACGCCTAGGAGACCCGCCCGACCCTGATGAGACACCTGAACGCACGCATTCCGATCGCCATTGCAGCTCTGCTCGCTCTTGCGCTGGTCGCCGGATGTGGCGGCTCCGACAACGGCACCGGCAGCCGAAGCCGCTCGGCGCCCGCGGCATCCGAGTTCCCACCGGCGAAGGGCAACACGCTAAGGGACATCCTGCTATCCGCGAAGGGCGGCCAGGGACCCGTCGCCTCGCCCGCCGCGGCCTATTTCCATCTCGGCACGAACCGGTTCCCCTTCGGCGTCTTCACTCCCGGCCGCCAGCAGATCACCGACGCCCAGGTGGCCGTCTACGCGGCGCCGGGACGGGGGGTGGACGGCCCCGCGATCGGCCCGTTCCCAGCGAGGATCGAGGACCTCACCACCAAGACCGCCTTCCGCGCCAAGACCACCGCCGACGACCCCAGCGCCGCCCAGGTCGCCTACGTCTCGGACATCCCCCTCGACAAGCGGGGCCCCTGGGCGTTCGCCGCGCTGATCAAGAGCGGAAGCTCGTTCCAGTACAGCCTCATGCCGACCCCGAATCCGGTGGGCGACTACCCGATGCCTCAGGTCGGCCAGCGTCCGCCGGCGGTGCACACCCTGACCGCCGGCGAGGTGTCGGACATCTCCCAGATCGACACCAGGGTGCCGCCGGATGACATGCACAGCGACGACTTCGCCGACGTGCTCGGAAAGAAGCCCGTGGTCCTGCTGTTCTCGACGCCGGCCCTCTGCCAGAGCCGCGTCTGCGGTCCTGTCACCGACATCGCTGAGCAGGTGAAGCAGGAGTTCGGCGACCGGGTCGCCTTCATTCACCAGGAGATCTACAACAACAACAGCATCAACGACGGGCCTCGGCCCCAGATGACCGCCTTCCACCAGAACACCGAGCCCTGGGCCTACGTGATCGACCGGTCAGGCAACGTGAGCACCGTCCTGCAGGGGCCCTTCAGCGTCCAGGAGCTGGAGGTCGCCGTCCGGAAGGTGGCTGGCTAAGCCAAGTCAGGCCCGCGGGGGGCCGCAAGCGGGTAGAACTAGGCGCGTGGCGGACGCGGAACTGCTCAGGATGCTGGCCGCCGAGGCCGACCGCCGCAGCCCGACCATCATCGGCGGGATCGAGGAGCTCGCCGCATCGGGCAAGAAGGACTCCGCGCGAATCGAGGAGCTCCGAGCGGAGGCCCACGGCCTGAAGGGCGCCGCCCTCGTCGTCGGCCAGGACCGGCTCGCCGACCTCGCGCGGCTGATCGAGGCATACCTGGCGGGCTGTGTCGAATCCGGCCGGATCAAGCCGGGAGCCGCCGCGCCGATCGTGGCGGCGGCGAGCGCGTTCACCGAAGGCGCCCAGGCGGCCGCCGAGGGAGTGGGCGAGCCCTCCTCGGTGCGCGAGTCGCTGGAGGCACTTGGCCGTTGACGTCAGTCGGCGTGGTGGATGGCGAACGACACCGCCCCGAGCACCATCGCCCCCATCACCAGCCAGGCGGGGATCAGCCAGGCGGCGATCTCCGCGACCCGCAGCGACATCCGCCGGGACTCGGGAAGCATGATCGCCATCAGGCTCGCGATCGATACCACCGCGGCCGCCACCACGATCGGGATGGCGATCATCGCGCGCGCCGGAGCGTTGACCTCGTCCTCCAAGCTCCGACCGATGTCCGACTCGAGCACGGCGACCACCGCGACGATCACCAGGGAGCCGTAGGCCGCCCCGACCATCGGCATCCTGAAAGGGCCGGGACTCTGCTCGTCGGCCTCGTCCCGCCTCGCCATGGGACGAATCTACCCCGGAGGGGTGGGGCCGGACCTCACGGGCGGCCTACGGCCGGTCAGGCACCTTCACCGAGCGCGTCACGTCCTTGGCGTTCCCGGCCACGTCTCTGAGGGTGACCGCGAGCATCGCCTTCCCCGCCGACACGCCGTCCCCGATCGGCACGGCCAAGGTCCGGGTCCCACCGGCCGCCAGCGAGTCGATCCGCTTCTTCGCGATCACCTTCCCGCGCCGCATCAGCCGCGCGTACGCCGCCACCTTCTCCTCGCATTCGACCTTGAGCCGGAGAGAGCGGTGCCCGCGATGGCAGTGTTGCCCGACAGCGGCACGAGCAGGACGTTCCCCTTGTTGACCTCCTCCTTGTAGACGCTGTCGCTCGCGTTCGAGGTGTCCTTCGAGCTCCCGCGCGTGTTGTACGGGCTGGTCGCGATCACGGCGCTGTTGACCGACTCGTCGAAGAAGAGCTGGGTGGTGTAGTTGAACGTCGTCGAGCCGCCGCTGAACGTCCTGATCCGGAGGTGGATGTGGATCGTGCGACCCGGGTACCAGCTGGGGTACATGGTGGTGAAGGTGAAGCTTCACTGTCAGATAGGTGGCTCCCGCCGCCCCGGCCAGGCCCAGCGTCTGGCGCCTGGTCAGCGCTCGCTTCGACTCGTCGGTGGTCTCGGTCATCGTGTTCTCCCCGCGGTCGTTTGTGGAAGAGACACGCCCCTCGCGTCGAAATCACGCGCAT
>DASXSZ010000159.1:0-31299 GCA_036505735.1 Solirubrobacterales bacterium | reverse complement strand
CGGCGGATCGCGACGCCGAGGCGCTGCGGCTCCAGGCCGCTGCCCTCGTTGTCGAGGACGACGACGATGTTGGCAGCGCGGAAGCAGAGCAGGCCGCCCGAGGCGCGGCACGCGGTGAGCTCGTCCTCCGCGCCACCGGTGTCCCCGAACACGTACAGCGAGCCACTCGCCCCCGGCCCCGAATCCGATCCCGGCGGCGGCGCCGGCTCGCCCTTCAGGGGCGGCAGCGTCACCGAATAGACGCCCTGCGCGTCGCCCCCGCTGGGCATCCGTGGACCGAGTCTGATCGCGACGCCCTCCTGCTGGATCCGGTCGACGAGCTCCTGCGCGGTGAAGGTCTTTGCGCTGCCGCAGCCGGCCGCGGTGAGCGCCAGGCCGAGGGCGAACAATGCGAGGGCGGCGACCCCGAACTGCCGGCTCTCCCGACCCCGTCCCACACGCGGAGGCTGCCACACTCCTCGCATGGCCGGCGCGGTCATTCCGCTCGCCCACCTGGGGCACTGGTACCTGTGGATCCCGTACGCGATCCCGGTGCTGGTCGTGCTGGCGGCCTCGTTGCACGCCCTCAGGCAGCAGCGCCGTGAGGACCGCGAGCGGCAGGAGCTCGAGAAGACCCGGCCCTAGCGAGCCGCGCGCCCGCAGCTCGCGCACTCGCCGCGCAGGGTCACCTCGTGACTCGAGACGGTGAAGTCCGGCCGCTTGGCCAGGGCGAGGATCGCCCTCTCCAGCCCGTCGTCCTCGAACGCGACGACCCGGCCGCACTGCTCGCAGACGATGTGATGGTGGTGGCCGCTGGGATCGACCCGCTCGTACCCGGCGGCGTCCCCGCCGACGTCGACCCGCTGGATCAGCCCGAGCCCCTCGAGCTGATCGAGCGCGCGGTAGACGGTCGCCCGGCCCACTCCTTGCAGGCGGCGGTCGATCTCGAGCGCTGTGAGCGCGCAGTCCTCGTCGCCGAGCAGCCGGACCACCTGGCGGCGGCCCCCGCCACTGCGGAAGCCGGCCTCGGAGAGCGCCATCAGGGCTCGCTCGCTCCAGCTGCTCTCGGCGCCCCTCATCAGGCGGCCTCGGGTCGGGGATCGGCCGAGACCGCCGCTCGGTCGCGGAACGATGAAAGCCCAACCGCACTCATGGCGATCAGGTAGGCGGCGACGATGCAGCCGGCGATCGCGGCGCCGGCGGCCACCCCCGCGTAGTAGGACAGAAACAGGCCGCCCAGCCCGGCAGCGATCCCGAGCACCGACGAGGCGAGCATCATCGTCGCGATCCTGTGCGTGAAGACGCGGGCGGTGGCCGCTGGCCCGACAAGGGCCGCGACCGCCAGAAGCGTCCCGAGGCCCTGGGCGGCTACGAGGACGGCGCCCGCGAGCAGAACCAGCACCGCCGCGTCGGCAGCGGTCGGCGAGGCCCCGACCGATCTGGCCGTCGTCCGGTCGAATGCCACCGCAAGGAGGCGCCAGTGCAGCAGGCGGAGAGCGAGCAGGACGATGGCGGCGAGCACGGCGGCGATGATCAGGTCCGAATCCGAGGGCGCAAGGATGTCCCCGAACAGCAGGCTCTGGATACCCGGCGGCGATGTGGGGGAGAGGGCGAGCAGCGCGCCCAGGCCGAAGAATCCGGTGACGACGACCGCCACGGCCGTGTCCCGGCCGATGCCCGGGACGCGTCCGACAACGGCGATCGCCAGGGCGGCGATCGCGATCCCCGGGATTCCGCCCACCAGGATGGGAAGGCCGGCAAGCGCCGCGATCACCAGCCCGGGAAAGAGAGCGTGGGAGAGGGACTCCGCAGCGTAGGAGACGCCGTAGAAGACGACCCAGCACCCGAGCGCTCCGCCGACGATCGAGATCAGGCCCACCTCGAGGACGGCCCTCCGGATGAACTCCTGGGAGAAGGGGTCTGTCAGGAAGTCGAGCATCAGTGGTGGTGGGCCGGGAGCACGCCGACGTGGTCGCCGCCGGGGATCTCCACGATCGCACCGGCATAGGTCGCCTCCAGCACCTGTCGATCGAGGACCTCATCCGGCCTGCCAAAGGCGATCTGGCGCTTGTTGAGGCAGAGCACGGCGTCCCACCGCCTCGCCTGGGTCAGGTCGTGCGTCGCGATCACGACCCCGCGCCCCTCGGCGGCGAGCTCCGCGATCAGCGCCTCGAGTCCCTTGGCCGCGGGCACGTCCAGACCGGCGAACGGCTCGTCGAGCAGCAGCAACCGTGCGTCCTGGACCAGGCCGCGCGCGATCAACACCCGCTGGCGCTGGCCGCCTGAGAGCTCGCCAAAGGTGTGGAGTGCCCGGTCGGCCACGCCCACACGCGCGAGGGCGGCGAGTGCCGCCTCGCGATCGGCGTGGCCCGGCCGCCTCCACCACGGCAGACGGGGAAGCGCCCCCATCAGCGCGACGTCGAGGGCGGAGACGGGGAAGTCGAGCCGTGACCGCTCGGTCTGCGGGACGGTGGCGGCTCGAGCCCTGACCTCAAGCGTCCCACGCATCGGCCTGAGCTCGCCGAGCAGGACACGCAGCAGGGTGGTCTTGCCGCCACCGTTCGGCCCCAGCAGCGCGATCCGGCGGCCGGCGTCGATCTCGAAGCGCACGCCCTCGATCGCGGGCGTGCGCCCATATCCGGCCGCCAGACCCGAGGTCGTTGCGAGCACCTCAGCCAAGGCCGCTGACCTCGCAGCCAGCGTGGCCGCCCGTGAAGCCCTTCACCATCTGGTCCGCGTTGGCCTGCTCCATGTGGAGGTAGGTGTCCCCGGTCGAATCGGCCGGGCCCAGGGTGTCACCGTAGAGGGTGTAGTCGGAGCTGGCACCGGTCTGTGCGGCGATCGTCTGCGCCAGCTTCGGGCTCAGCGAGCTCTCGGGGAAGATCGCCCTGACGCCCTCCCTGCGGACGAGGTCCGCAAGGTTGCTGAGGTCCTGAGCGTTGGGTTGCGCCTGCGTGGTCTGAGAGGGAATGACCGCTCCGACTACGTCAATGCCGTAGCGATTGGCGAAGTATGGAAAGGCGTCGTGATCGGTGACCAGCTTGCGCTCGGCGGGCGCGACCGTGTTCAGGCAGCTCATGATTCCGGTGTCGAGCCGCTTCAGGTTCTCCTCGTACGCCCGGGCGTTCGCTTCGAAGGTCGCCTTGTGGCCCGGATCAACCGCCGAGAGCTGGACGGCGATCTGGCGGACCGCCTCCTCGGCGTTCCGCGGGTCATGCCACCAGTGCGGGTTGTACTGGGACGCCTCGGGGCCGCCGGACTCGCCGGGCAGCTTCACCGGCACGGTCGCGCCCAGGTCGATCACCTTCGCGTCGCTGCCGCTGTCTGAGACGACCTTGTCGATCCAGGAGTCGAGGTTGTCTCCGTTGGCGAAGACGATCTCGGCGTCGGCCGCGTTCGCGACGTCGTTCGGCCGCGGCTCGTAGTCGTGGGGATCGGTGTTCGGGGCGAGGATCTGGTCGACGTCGACGGCGTCCCCACCGACCTGTCTGGCGAAGTCGCCGATCTGGGTGGTGGTGGCGACGACGGCGACTTTGCCCGAGTCCGACCCGGAGCTGCTGCAGCCGGCTATCAGCGTCGCCGCCCCCACCGCCCCCACGAGGGCGAGTCCCCGCACGCGAGGACCCGCGGCTCTCGCAATCGCGGCGAGCCCGAAGACCACCGCACTGAGTGTCGCGATCGTCGCTCCGGGAGGTGCGTTGGTCTTCACGGAGAGCCAGAGGCCGACCGTGCCCTCCCCGGCCGCGAGCAGGACGCTCGTGATCTGCCACGAGATCACCCGGTTGGTGAACAGGCGCGCCGTCGCCGCCGGTGCGACGAACAGTGCGGCGACCAGCAGGGCCCCGATCATGCTGAGCGCGGCGGTGGTCGCCAGGGCGATCAGGCCCAGAAGCACCACCTCGAGCCAGCCTTCTCCCGATGCCGGGCCGCCGACCTCATCGAATCCGGTCGCCAGCCAGCGGTGACCGAACAGCAGGTTTGCGACCAGAACGGCCGCCGCCGCGACGATCGCGAGGCGGATATCGGCCCCGCTGACCAGCAGCAGGCTGCCGAAGAGCAGCTGCTCGACGTTCGACCCGGAGTGGTACACGTCGCTCGCGAGGATCACCCCGGCGGCCAGACAGCCGACCAGGACCAGCGCCGTCAGGCTGTCGTAGGCGGTGCCGCGGCGCCGGGCCAGCCCCCAGACGGATGCGGTGAACGCGATGGCTACGCCGAACGCGCCGAGCGGGGCGGAGAAGCCGACCCCATCGGCGAGCACGAGTCCGGGAAACGTGGCCGTGCCGACGGCATGCGAGAAGAATGCCAGGCCTCGCAAGACGATCCAGGTGCCGAGCACTCCGGCACCCACGGCGAGGATCAGAACCTCGATCAGGCCACGCTGAACGAAGGGCAGCTGGAACGGCTCGAACACGCGCTTCTCCTTTCCGAGCCGCCCCTTATGTGCGGCTCGCTACTCGACAGGCGCGTCCAGGGCGTCCCAGTCCTCCTTGCTGGCGAACTTCGTCAGGTTCGTCCCTTGGTTCGTCGCGCGGAACGCGTACCGGATGCTCTTCCTCCCATCCTTGCCCTCGCGCTCGTAGGTGGTCTTGCGAACCTCGGACTCGGGGATCTGGACCTTCTGTCTCAGCTTGACGTCGTAGAACTCGATAGCCATTTCCTGAATCTCCTCTCTCTAGCCTGTGCCCTCCGGGGGGCCTTGAACGGGCGCCAACCGGTTTGGAGGCGAACCGCAGGCCTCCATACTGGCCCCGCGATCGGCGGTTATTCCCGCTGGACGCTGCGGGTGGCGAGTAATCGGTATCCGAGGACTCAGGCACGGCTCGACATGATAATGAGACTTGATCTTATTTGTCGCTACCGCCTGGGGCCGAATACAGTGGTTCCGATGGCCAGCGAGCTCAGCGACGATCAGCTGGTCGGAGTGCTCCAGAACTATCTGACCGTTCTCCAGGGCCACCCGCCCGCTGAGGAGATGATGAGCCAAGTTCTGACCCAGGACTTCGAGACCGGCTTCATCGGCGGCCAGGTCTGGAAGGGCATCGACGGCCTGCGCGACTTCCTCAGCCAGCGCGACGGCTTCTTCGACGAGAAGCACACGATCGATGAGCTCCTGGAACGTGGCGAGGCGAACGGGGACATCGATGCGCATACGAGGCTCCACTTCTTCCTGCGCAGCTGGGAGCCGCCCTCGCCGGTGAGCAGGGAGTTCACCGGCAGCTGCTTCCACACCTGGCGGGTCCGCGAGGTGGACGGCGAGTGGCGGGTCGCGGCCCAGATGGTCGAGCGCTTTGACGACCTCAACGACAACTCGAAGGAGCTCTTCGCGACCCCCGACGAGGGCCTCAACCGCTGAGGGCCTAGGCGGGCTGGACCTGGCGCTCGCCGAGGATCTCTCCGAGGCGCCGCTCTAGGGCGACCGAGACGGCGGCCCTCACGGGCCCTTCCTCCAAGCGCTCGACCAGGGCCTCGAGGAAGCCCTCGATGATCAGCCTCTTGGCCTCCTCCTCCGGCAGCCCGTGGGAGCGCAGGTAGTGGAGCTGTTCGGCGTCGATCTGGGCGACCGCGGCCGCGTGGGTGCAGCGCACGTCGTTGGCCTCGATCTCGAGGCCCGGAATCGCGTCCGCGTGCGCCGACTTCGAGAGCAGGAGGTTGCGGCTCTCCTGGTACGCATCGGTCTGCTGGGCGCCGGGGTCGACGCGGATCATGCCGCGCCAGACGGCGGTCGCGGACTCCTCGAGGACCCCGCGGAACGCGAGGTCCGAGGTGGTGTTGGCCGCCGCGTGCTCCTGCGTGGTGTCGAAGTCGAGATGCTGGGTGCCGTTTCCGGCGTAGGCGCCGGTCACCCGGGCGCTCGATCCCGGCCCGGCCAGCCGCGTCTCCATCCGCACCTTGCCGCGCGAGGATCCGAAGCCAAGCGCCACCCAGTCGAGGCTCGCGTCCCGCTCCACCTCGGCGCGCTGGGTGCCGAACACCCACGCGCGCTCGCTCAGGCCCTGGGCGCTCACATAGCGTAGGCCCGCGCCGGGCCCGACCCAGACCTCGGTGACCGTGTTGAAGAGCGAGTCCGGATTGGAGTCGGTGGAGAGCCACTGCTCCCAGACCTCCGCCTGGGCCCCCTCCTCGAGAACGATCAGCGTGCGGAAGGAGAGCGCCGCTCCGTCGGCAGCCTGGACGGCGGAGATCAGCGCCGGCGCCTCGAGTCGCTTCCCCCGCGGCACGTAGACCAGCGCCCCGCCGCGCCAGGATCCGTCGTTGCGGGCGACGAACGGATCGTCGCCCGGCGCCAGTGCGCCGAGCATCTCGCGCAGGTGGGGGAAGCGCTCCAGCGAGGCCTCGAGCGACGCGACCAGCGGCTCGTGGGGCCGCCCGTCCCCCTCGACCTCGACCGACGCCCCCTCGAGAACCGAGCCGTCGACCTGGACGACAAGGTGATCGGGGTCCTCGGGCGGGTTGAGGACGGCGTCGGCTCGGGAGCGGACGTCGGGGTCGCCGTCGGGCGCTGGCGTGTAGGCGTCCAGGTCGAGCCCGGAGAGGTCCGTGAACTCCCAGCCGCGTGTCTTCTGCGTCGGCAGCGGCGGTGCCGCGCCGGCGTCAGCCAATCGAGCCCTCCATCTGCAGCTCGATCAGGCGGTTCAGCTCAACCGCGTACTCCATCGGCAGCTCCTTGGTGATCGGCTCGATGAATCCGTTGACGATCATCTTGGAGGCCTCCTCCTCGCTGAGCCCGCGGGACTGCAGGTAGAAGATCTGCTCCTCGCCGACCTTTGAGACCGTCGCCTCGTGGCCGACGTCGACGTCGTCCTCGCCGATTCGGATCGTCGGATAGGTGTCCGAGCGCGACTCCTCGTCGAGCAGCAGCGCGTCGCAGACGACCTTCGACTTCGATTCGGCCGCGCCCTTCGCGATCTCCAGGAGGCCGCGGTAGCTGGTGCGTCCCTTGTCCTTGGAGATCGACTTGGAGAAGATCGACGAGGTCGTCTTCGGGGCGGCGTGGATGATCTTGCCCCCGGCGTCCTGGTGCTGACCCTGGCCGGCGAAGGCGATCGAGAGGATCTCGCCGTGGGCCCGCTCGCCGAGCAGGTAGATCGAGGGGTACTTCATGGTCAACTTGGAACCGAGGTTGCAGTCGACCCACTCCATCGTCGCGTCCTCGTGGGCGACCGCCCGCTTGGTCACGAGGTTGTAGACGTTCTGCGACCAGTTCTGGACGGTCGTGTAGCGGACCCGCGACTTCGGCTTGGCGATGATCTCGACCACCGCCGAGTGCAGCGAGTCGGTCGAGTAGACCGGAGCGGTGCAGCCCTCGATGTAGTGGACGTCCGAGCCCTCCTCGGCGATGATCAGCGTCCGCTCGAACTGGCCCATGTTCTCGGTGTTGATCCGGAAGTAGGCCTGCAGCGGCATCGCGACCGAGACGCCTGCCGGGACGTAGACGAAGGAGCCGCCCGACCAGACCGCCGAGTTGAGCGCCGCGAGCTTGTTGTCGTTGGGCGGGATGACGGTCGCCCAGTACTCGCGGACCAGGTCCTCGTGCTCGCGGAGGGCGGTGTCCATGTCCGTGAAGATCACGCCCTGCTCCTCGAGCTTCTCATTCACCTGGTGGTAGACGACCTCGGACTCGTACTGCGCGCCGACACCGGCGAGGAACTTGCGCTCGGCCTCGGGGATGCCCAGGCGGTCGAAGGTGTTCTTGATGTCCTCGGGGACCTCGGACCAGTCGCGGCTGTTCCCCTCCGAGGCGCGGACGAAGTAGTGGATGTCGTCGAAGTCGATCTGGTTGAGGTTTCCGCCCCACTGCGGGGTGGGCCGGCTCTCGAAGTGCTCCAGCGCCTTCAGCCGGAAGTCCCGCATCCACTGCGGCTCGTCCTTGTATTCCGAGATCGACTCGACGACCTCGCGGGAGAGGCCCTTCGGTGCCTTGTAGGCGTAGCCCGACTCCGGGTCGTGGAACCCGAACTTCTCCTTGTAGTCGGCGTTGATGCCGGCGAGCTCGCGCTCCTCGGCTGGGCGCTCTCGTGCGGCGGTCTCAGGGGTGGCCATCTAGTCAACCTCCAGCTTGACGGTGTCGTCCTCGATCGCGACCGGGTAGGTGGTGACCGGTTGGTAGGCGGGGAGGGTCTTGGGCCGGCCGGACGTGAGGTCGAACAGAGACCCGTGGCGTGGACACTCCACGGTACAGGCGTCCGCATCGAACGGGCCCTCCGCGAGGGGGCCGTCGTCGTGCGAGCAGCGATCCTCGATCGCGTAGAGAGCGCCGGCGCAGTTGAAGACGCCAATCTTCACGCCGTCGGCGCTCTCGACAAGCCTCATCTCGCCGCTCTGCAACTCGGCCGCGGCGCAAACCTCGATCTTTTCCTTCGTGCGTTCAGTCACGTTATTCCTACCCGCGAAGTCGGATTTGCAGTTTAGCGAGAGTGCCCGCCGGGCTCATATGACGGCAGCCCCCGGAACCGTTACGGTAGGCGCGCCTTGACCCTCGTCCTGATCATCCTGGGGATCCTGCTCGTCCTGGCGATCGCCATCTGGTTCACCTACAACCGGATGGTCTCCCGCCGCAACGCGGTCGACAACAGCTGGGCGCAGATCGAGACGGCCCTCCAGCGCCGCCATGACCTGATCCCGAACCTGGTCGAGTCAGTGAAGGGCTACGCGACGCACGAGCGCGAGACCTTCGAGGAGGTAGCCAAGGCGCGCAGGGGGGCCGTCGCGGTGAAGGCGCCCCCGACCCAGGCCGCCGCCGAGGACGTACTGACGGCGGCGATCGGTCGGCTGATGGCCGTGGCCGAGCAGTATCCGCAGCTCCGCGCGACCGAGAACTTCCAGCAGCTCCAGGCTCAGCTCTCGGACACCGAGGACCAGATCCAGATCACCCGCCGCGTCTACAACGACACGGTCCAGACCTACAACACCCTGATCCAGCAGTTCCCGGCGGTGCTTGTCGCGAACTCCTTCCACTTCGAGCCGCGTCAGTTCTTCGACGCGCCCAAGGAGGCGGAGGCGACGCCCGAGGTGAGCTTCTCGCAGGACGGGACCCCGGCCGCGGCGAAGGAGCCGAAGGCCTGAGGTTCGGGATGCGGCGCGGTCTGCTCAGTGCGATCGCCGCCGTGTCGGCGCTGCTCGCTCTTCCCGCCGGGGCTTTGGCCAAGAGTGCCGACGTCACCGACGCCGACGTCAGCCTGCGGCTCGCCAAGGACGCGAGCCTGCTGGTGGCCGAGCGGCTCACCTTCGACTACCAGGGCGACTACCACGCCTCCTACCGCGACATCCCGCTGAGCGGTGGCGAGACCATCGATGCGCACAGCATCAGCGTCCGGGAGGGGAATCGGCTCTACCAGCCGGGCGGCTGCACGACCTTCGGCTGCACCGACCAGACCGGCCGGTTCGGCGCCACCAGTATTCCCGAGGGCGTCCGGATCGTCTGGCACCACAACGCCAGCGACGAGCAGCGCACGTTCATCATTTCCTACCGAGTTACCGCCCGGGACCATGTGCGCGCCTACGACGACGTGATCGACCTCTACTGGAAGGTGTGGGGGGACCAGTGGGACTTCAGCCTCGATCACCTGACCGCTGACCTGAAGGACCCGGCGCTCGATCCCGGCAACCCGCTGTACCGGGTGTGGGGCCACCCGCGCGACGTCGAGGGCAAAGCCGTGCGCGGGCAGGGAGAGGCGACCCTGGACGCGTCGAACGTGCCCGCCCACCAGTTCGTCGAGCTCCGGGTGACCATTCCGCGACAGCCGGGGCAAGATGTGAGCGCCGCCGGAGAGCACAGCGGGAACGGCCTCCCAGCGATCCTCGCCGAGGAGCAGGACCTGACCGACGACTTCAACTCGCCCTGGAACAAGACCAAGCGCTTCGTCACCCACCACGCCGAGCTGCTCGCCGGGCTGATCACGGCCCTCCTGCTCCTCGCCCTGGCCCTGATGCTCTGGCTGACGAGGGAGCATCCGACCTCGACGCCCAAGTATGTCCCCCAGCCGCCCGACGACGCCAGCCCGGCGCTCGCCTACGGGCTTTCCCACGAGGGCGAGGATTCCGACGACACGGTGCTCGCCACGCTGCTCGACCTGGTGGAACGTGGCTACTACGACACGAAGAACGCCACCACAGATGACGAGAAACTGGATTTGGCGATCAAGGTGGCGAGCAAGCGCCCCAGCGACGCGAAGCTCGAGCCCTACGAGAAGGACACGCTCGACTTCTTCGATGAGCTGGTCAAGGACGACTCGGTGCCGCTCAGCGAGATGAAGGATCGGATCCCGGAGCACAGCGCGACCTGGCGCGCGCGCTGGGAGAAGATGACGGGATCGCTGAACGCCGCCGACGAGGGGCAGCTCGAGTGGGACCGCAACCTCAACCCGCTCAGCCTGCTGGTCGCATTCATCGGGGCAGCGCTGGTCGCGGTGATCTGCCTGATCCAGAACAACGTCGAGGGGAAGTGGTTCGTGACGGCCGCGATCGGGGCCGCCGGGGTCGCGATCGTCGCGCTCTGGCCCGCCCGCCGGCTGAAGCGGCTCAACCGCGAGGACCGCGAGCGCTCGGCGAAGTGGGAGTCATTCCAGCGCTGGACCGACGACTTCCCGCGCCTGAAGGACGATCCGCCGGCCACGCTCGAGCTCTGGAAGAAGATCCTGATCTACGGCGTCGCGTTCGGGACCGCGGATCGGATGATCAAGTCCGGGCGCATCCCCGAGCCGGTCCTGCAGAGCTCGGACGGCTCCTGGTCGTCCGGATACCTGACCGGTGCCTACATCGGCTCCACCTTCAACGCCGGCCAGTTCAGCTCGGGCTTCTCCTCCCAGGTCGCTCCCGAGTCCTCCAGCGGCGGGGGCGGGGGCTTCAGCGGCGGTGGCGGCGGAGGCGGGGGCGGAGGCGGCGGCGGCTCGTGGTAGGAGCTACGCCATCTCGGCGGCCCTGAGCGCCGCATCCCGCTCTCTAAAGAGAGGCGGCCTCGGCGGGGTCGCCCGGCTCGCCCTCGTCCTCCCAGTCGGCCGCCTGGCCGAGGCTTGCGCCCTTGACGACCTTGAGGCCGAGCATCGCGCATTTCATGCGTGTCGCCGAGATGTCGATTCCGAGCAGATCGAGGACGAAGTCCTTGGGCAGCGCGAGGATCTCCTCGCGAGTCATCCCCTCGAGCTCATCGGTGAGCAGCGAGGTCGCCGCGGTTGAGATCGCGCACCCCTGTCCCTCGAAGGCGACCTCGGAGACCTTGCCGTCACCATCGAGCTTCAGGAAGAGGTGCTGCTCGTCACCGCAGAAGGGGTTCGAGTCCTCGAAGTCGAGGTCGTATTCGGCCAGGCG
Source organism: Solirubrobacterales bacterium (assembly GCA_036505735.1). Taxonomy (GTDB): domain Bacteria; phylum Actinomycetota; class Thermoleophilia; order Solirubrobacterales; family 70-9; genus DASUPK01. Next base: position 20,013 of record DASXSZ010000159.1, on the reverse strand, counting down.
CCCAAAGTGGTGCGGGCGCTTGTAGTGCTCGAGGATCTGATCTCGATAGAGCTCGTCCATGCCTCACATTTAAACGGGCTGCGCCTCGGCTTCGCCTGCGCCGCACCCTCGCATAACTACAGCTCGAAGACCCGCCGGGTGTCGAGTAGGCCCTCGATCAGGCGGTCGACCTCGTCGCGTGTGTTGTAGACCGCGAGGCTGGCGCGAGCGGTGGCCGGGACGCCGAGCCGCTGCATCAGCACCTGGGCGCAGTGGTGGCCGGCCCGGACGGCGACGCCGTGCCGGTCGAGAATCTCGGAGACGTCGTGGGCGTGGACGCCATCCATGGCGAAGGAGACGATTCCGCCCCGGTCGTCGCCCGCCGGCGGGCCGAAGATTGTCAGGCCGGACACCTCGGCCACCCGCTCGAGCGCGTACGCGGTGAGCTCCGCCTCGGCCGCGTGGACGGCCGGCAGGCCGAGCTCCTCGAGCCAGCGAACCGCCATACCGAAGCCGATCGCCTCGCCGATCGCCGGGGTGCCGCCCTCGAACTTCGCCGGCAGGTCCGCCCAGGTGATCAGCTCCTTCGAGACCTTCCGGATCATCGAGCCGCCGCCGATGAACGGGGGCATCTCCTCGAGCAACTCGCGACGGCCGAAGAGCGCGCCAACACCGGTCGGGCCGTACATCTTGTGGGCTGTGATCGCGTAGAAGTCGACGCCGAGATCGGCCATGTCGAGCTCGAGCTTCGGACCGGCCTGGGCCCCGTCGACGACCAGCAGCGCACCGGCGTCGTGGGCCATCCGACCGATCTCGGCGATCGGGTTGATCGTGCCGAGGACGTTTGAGATGTGGGCCACGCAGACGAGCTTGGGCCCGCGCTCGAGCAGCGTGGCGAACGCGTCGATGTCCAGGCGGCCCTCGCCGTCGATCGGCGCCCAGTCGAGATGGGCTCCCGTCTCCTGCGTCACCTGGTACCAGGGGACCACGTTCGAGTGATGCTCCATCTCGGTGACCACGATCCGGTCGTCAGCCGAGAGGTTCGTCCTGCCCCAGGAGTAGGCGACCAGGTTGAGCGCCTCGGTGGCGTTGCGGACGAAGATCACCTCGCGGCGGTCGGCGCCGAGGTGCCCGGCGACCGTCTGGCGGGCCTCCTCGTAGAGGGCAGTCGCCTCCTCCGAGAGGGTGTGGACACCGCGGTGAACGTTCGCGTTCTGCTCGCGCCAGTAGCGGTCGAGCGCTTCGATCACCGCGAGAGGCTTCTGAGCCGTGGCGCCGTTGTCGAGGTAGGCCAGCGGGACGCCGTGGATCTCACGACCGAGTATCGGGAACTCGGCTCGGATCTCCTCGAGCGAGCGGGGGAGAGCGGGCGCTGTCGTCGCAGTGGGCTCCATGCTCGCGCGCGGCGGCTACGCCGCCGCGGCCTCCACCTCGTCCTTGATCCAGCCGTATCCCTTCGCCTCGAGTTGCTCCACCAGCTCGGGGCCGCCCTCCTTGACGATCCGCCCGTCGTAGAGGACGTGCACGGCGTCCGGCTCGATCAGGTGGAGGATCCGCTGGTAGTGGGTGATGATCAGGACGCCCATGTCGGGGCCGGCGAAGCGGTTGACACCCTCGGCGACCACCCGCAGCGCGTCGATGTCGAGCCCGGAGTCGGTCTCGTCGAGGACCGCCATCTCGGGGCGCAGCATCGCCAGCTGGAGGATCTCCATCCGCTTCTTCTCACCCCCGGAGAAGCCGTCGTTGACGTAGCGCGAGGAGAACTCCTTCGGGATGTTGGTGAGGGCCATCGCCTCCTCGGTCTGCTTGCGGAACTCCTTCAGCTTCACGGGCTCCTCCTCCTCGGCCCCGCGATGGGCGTTGACGGCCATGCGGAGGTACTTGGCGACGGTGACGCCGGGGATCGCGACGGGGTACTGGAAGGCCATGAAGAGGCCCATCCGCGAGCGCTCGTCCGGGGCGGCCTCGGTGATGTCCTCACCCTTGAAGGTGATCGTCCCTTCCGTGACATCGAGGCTCGGGTGGCCCATGATCGCGTTGGCGAGCGTCGACTTGCCGGAGCCGTTCGGGCCCATCAGCGCATGGATCGAACCCTTCTCTACGTCCAGGCTGACGCCCTTGAGGATCTCCTTGCCCTCGGCGGTCACGTGCAGGTTGCGGATCTCGAGCTCTGCCAATTCGGACTCCTAAGTTCGGTTTGAAGTTGCCTACGCGGCTGTGGCCGCGGTGCGGCGCTCGGCCGAGGCGGGCGCATGCTGATCCGAGAACTCGACCAGCTCGGCCAGGGTGGTGCCGGCGAGTGCCTTGGTGACGCCGCCCTGGACCCGGGTCCAGAGAAGCTTGGTTGCGCAGGCTTGGTCGCCGTCGGTCTCGTGCGAACAGGAGACCTTGCCCTCCGGATCCGCCTGAAAGCATTCCATCGGGGCGATCGCGCCCTCGAGCGCCTGCACCACCTCGAGCATCTCGATCTCGTCCGCGCTCCGGCCGAGGCGGTAGCCGCCGTGGGCGCCGCGCTGGCTGGAGACCAGCCCGGCCTTGCGCAGCTTGGCGACCAGGTGCTCGAGATAGGAGAGGGGCAGGCGCTCGGACTCGGCGACGGCGCTCAGCGCGACCGGCGCCCCATCCTCCTGGCGGCCCAGCTCGACCATCAGGCGGACCCCATATTCGGCTCGGGTGGAAAACAGCATCGCCAGGAAATCCTAGCGGAATGGTCGGTTATGCCCCCGGTGCAAGGCTTGGTGGGTGGAGCCGACCATCGGGTTGCTGGGAGACGTGATGCTCGGGCGCGGCGTGGCCGAGCGCCTCGGACAGGTGCCGCCGGAGGATGTGTGGTCGAACGAGCTTCGGTCGCTCTGCCTCTCCTGCGACCTCTTGATCTGCAACCTCGAATGCTGCATTTCCGAGCGTGGCACCCCAACCACCCGGATCCCGGGCAAGCCGTTCTTCTTCCGCGCTCCTCCGGCGGCGATGGGATCGCTGCAGGCGATCGGGGTTGCGGCTGTAGGCCTCGCCAACAACCACGCCCTCGACTTCGAGGAGCAGGCGCTGCTCGACACGCTGACGCTGCTCGGGGAAGCGGGAATCGAGACCGCCGGTGCGGCGCGGGACGAGGAGATCGCGCGTCGAGGGGTCATCGTGGAGACGGCCGGTCCGCGTGTCGGCCTGCTCGCGGTCTCCGACCATCCGCGCGAGTACGCCGCGGGAGCCGATGCGCCGGGGATCGCGCACGCCAACCTGACCCGTGCCCGCCCGAGCTGGCTGATCGCGGAGTTGGGGCGGCTCCGTGAGGAGTGCGATCTCGTAATCGCCTTTCCGCACTGGGGGCCGAACATGAACCCGCACACGGCCAGCTGGCAGAGGAAGGCCGCCGCCGAGATGCTCGCCGCGGGTGCGACCCTGGTGGCGGGTCACTCCGCCCACGTCTTTCACGGCGTCGGCTGGGAGGAGCGCCGTCCGGTGCTGTTCGACCTTGGTGACGCCCTGGATGACTACGCCGTGGATCCCCGCCTGCGCAACGACCTGGGCGTGCTCACGCTTTGGCGGCCGGGGGACGCCGATGCGCCGATTGAGCTGGTCGGGCTGCGCCTCGACTATTGCAGAACGGGTCTTGCGTACGGCAGCGATGCCGAGTGGATCACAACCAGGCTCGCCTACGCTGGCGGATCGCTTGGGAGCTCGATCGAGCGGGTGACCGAGCAGAGATTCCGCGTCAGTCCTCTAGCCCCCACGACCTGACCCGGTCGGCGTGGATGCGGATCCGGGGCCGGTCACCCTCGATCGCCTCCGCGCGTCCGCGGACCTCGATGCCTCGCGGCATCCAGGGGTCGGTGCTGGCGAGGTCGTCGATCACGATCGCCGCTTTGCCGCTGCGCTCGACGTCGTGGAACTTCTTGGTGTTGGCGAAATCCCGGCCGCCGACCTCGATTGCGTCCTCTTCGGGGTTGTGGCTCCAGCCGACCGGCGTCACATGAGGCGTGCCGTCCTTGCCCACGGTGGCGATGCGACCCAAGCGGCGGCCACCGTGCAGGTATTCCAGCTCTTCCTCGGAGAAGCTGCTCATGCTCTCGCCTCCACCTCGGTCGCCGATTCTCGTGACCTCGCCACTACCCCACGCAGGACGTCCCTGAACTCGGCGTAGTTACGGGCGCCGGTCGCCTGGGCGTGCCGCGCCTCGATGTCGGCGACGATCTCGTCGCCACGCCGCATCTGCTCGAGCCCCCGCTCCGTCGGCACCACGAGCTTCGCCCGCCGGTCGGCTGGATCCGGTCGGCGCTCCACGTACCCCTGCTCCTCGAGTTCGTCGACCAGCCGGCCGACGATCTGCTTGTGGCGACCCGACAGGCGCGCGAGCTCCGTGGCGCGGATGCCGTCCTCGTCGAGGTAGGCCAGGACGGCGCCGTGGCGGGGATGGAGGTCGCCGTATCCGTCCTCGGCCAAGCGGGCGAAGAGCTCATGCTGAAGGGAGAAGAGCAGCTGGCTTGCCAGGACGCCGAGGTCCGGGTTCCATTGCTGCCTCTCGCTCCGTCTCCTCGTGGTGGTCACGTACTAGGAAAGTATCAAACCCGCACGGTATGAAATCGTGACGAACTCTTATCGCACGTTGAAGCGGCTCCCTATACTGATCTGACCAAGCTTTCCTCACCCAAAAGGAGACTCAGACAGATGACCACCACCAAGCGTTCCAACTTCGGCGCGGCGATCCGCACGACCCTGCTGATGGCGGGTCTCGGCGGCTTGCTCGTCGTCATCGGCGCGCTCGTCGGGGGGCCACAGGGGGCGCTGGGCTTCCTCGTCATCGCCCTGGTGATGAACCTCTTCTTCTATTGGTTCAGCGACCGGATCGCGCTCCGAGCCGCGCGCGCGAAGCCAGTCTCAGAGCAGGAGGACCCCCGCCTCTATCAGATGGTCCGCGACCTCACCACGCGCGCCGGGCTGCCGATGCCGAAGCTCTACGTGATCCCGCAGGAGCAGCCCAACGCCTTCGCCACCGGCCGCAGCCCGAAGCACTCGGCGGTCGCGGTAACAGCGGGGATCCGCAAGCTGCTCAGCGAGGATGAGCTCCGCGGCGTGCTCGCCCACGAGCTCGGCCACGTTCGCAACCGCGACATCCTGCTGCAGTCCGTCGCCTCGGCGATCGGCTCGGCGATCACCTGGATCGCGTACATGCTGTTGTGGTTCGGGGGTGACGACGAGTCGCCGCTGGGAGCGATCGCGGCCATCGCGCTGGTGCTGTTGGCGCCGCTGGCGGCGGGGATCATCCAGATGGCGATCTCGCGCCAGCGGGAGTTCTCGGCGGATGCCACGGGCGCCGAGATCTGCGGCAACCCGGAGTCCCTTGCCTCGGCGCTGCTGCGCCTTGAGTCGGGGGCACAGGCGATGCCGATGCAGGTCAACCAGGCGACGGAGCCGCTCTTCATCGTCAAGCCGTTCAGTGGCGGCGGGATCGCCTCGCTCTTCTCGACGCACCCCCCGATCGAGGAGCGCGTCCGCCGGCTGCGGCAGATGCGGCCGTCGATCGGCTAGTCGCGATCCGCAGAACCACATAGCCCGTAAGACAACAGGATGACCTACCGCGTGCTGCACGCAGGCGACGCTTTCTGGCGTCCCTCCAACCAGATGAAGGTCGAGAACACCGACCTGGCCAAGCAGCTCGAGGCGAAGACGCTGGGCGCGAGGCTGTGGCGGCTCCGCCCGGGCGAGGCATCGACCAGGCACCGCCACTTCGACCAGCACGAGCTGTACGTGCTGGTCGATGGCGAGGGCCGGATCCGGGTCGAGGATGAGCTGATCACGCTCGACCCGCTCTCGGCGCTGCTGGTTGAGCCGGAGCACCCGCGGCAGCTGTTCAACGACACGGACCGGGACGCCCTCTGGCCGGTGGTCGGAGCCCCCCAGGAGCCTGCGAACACGCTGGAGATGACCGAAGAGGAGCTCGCCGCCCGCTATCCGGACGGACCCAAGTCACTGCCGCCGGAGCTCGGCGGTGGCCAGTTTGCGGGCTGAAAGGCGTTTCCGGCTACACTGTTGAAGTAGCTGAAACCCGATCAGGATTTGGGAATATGAGCTCCGTGGACATGCCCCGCAAGTACGTGCCGCCCCCGCTCGAGCTGGTAAAGGGCCGGATCGAGGAGCTCCTGCCGCCCGCCGCGCGGGAGGAGATCGAGGGCGGAGGCGCGGTCCTGGTCGACGTTCGTGACCCCGAGCGCTACGAGGCCGGGCACCTGGAGGGCGCCATCAACGTTCCCTCCGGTGAGAGCGCCCACGACGCCCACGACGCCGCCTATGTCGACGCGATCGAGAGGGCCGGCGCCAGCCCGGACGATCGGCTGATCCTGGTCTGCGGCGAGGGCAACCGCTCGGCGCGGACCGCGGACGCGCTCTGCAACGAGCACGGCTTCACCAACGTCGCCTCGATCATCGGAGGCTCGAAGCTCTGGAACGAACTCTCCTATCCCATCGAAGGGGAGATCGCGGTCGGCGACGAGGAGGCCGAGACACACCTGGAAGGTGAGGAGGACGCGACCTGATGGCAAGCACCGAGACGATCGAGCAGGTCAAGGAGCGGATCGAGGAGCTCGATGCTGCCGAGGCGCGCGAGGAGCTCGCCAAGGAGGGCGTCGCGCTGGTCGACACCCGCGAACCCAACGAGTACATGGAGTCGCACATCGACGGAGCCGAGCTGGTTCGGCCGGTCGACGTCGCGGACCGCATCGAGGAGGTCGTCCCCGATCACTCGCAGCGGGTCATCCTCTACTGCGCATCCGGCAACCGCTCCGCCCGAGCCGCCGACCAGCTCCGCGAGCTCGGCTACCAGAACGCAGCCTCCGTCCGTGGAGGGATCAAGGCGTGGGAGGCCGCCGGCCTCCCCGTGATCACGCCCGAGGGCATGACCGCTGAGCAGCGCATGCGCTACTCGCGCCACACCCTGCTGCCGGAGGTCGGTGCCGAGGGTCAGCTGAAGATGCTGAACGCCAAGGTGCTGCTGGTCGGCGCCGGGGGCCTCGGGGCGCCCGCCGCGCTCTATCTGGCGGCCGCCGGCATCGGCACGCTTGGGCTGGTCGACGACGACGAGGTCGACGAGACGAACCTGCAGCGCCAGGTGATCCACAACACCGAGCGCGTGGGCCAGCCCAAGACCGAGTCCGCGCGCAAGACGATCGAGGCGCTCAATCCCGACGTGGAGGTGGTCGAGCACCGCACCCGGCTCGACGCCACCAACATCATCGACATCATCTCCGACTACGACCTGATCGTCGACGGGGCGGACAACTTCCCGACCCGCTACCTGTTGAACGATGCGTCGGTGCGGCTGCGCAAGCCCGTGGTCTCGGCCTCCATCCTCGCGTTCGATGGCCAGATCTCGACCTTCGTCCCCTACGAGGGACCGTGCTACCGCTGCCTCTACCCGACGCCGCCCCCGGCCGAGCTCGCGCCGAGCTGCGGCGCCGCCGGCGTGCTCGGCGTGATGGCGGGCGTGATGGGATTGCTGCAGGCGAACGAGGTGATCAAGCTGGTGGTCGGGATAGGCGAGCCGCTGATCGGCCGGCTGCTCCTCTACGACTCGCTCGGCACGCACTTCACAGAGCTCAAGGTCAGGCGCGATCCGGAATGCCCGATCTGCGGTCCGAACGCCCGGGAGATCCCCGAGTCGGAGATGGGCAAGTTCCCCGACTACGAGCTCTTCTGCGCCGGCTAGCCCCCTAGCGCTAGGTTTCCCGCTCATGCCGACGATCAAGGTCCCACCTGTCCTGCGCCCGCAGACCGCGGGCGAGGCGGAGGTGAGCGTCGAGGGCAGCACCGTGGGCGACGCCTTGAAGGCACTCGCGGACCGCTATCCGTCGACCAGGGACCAGCTCTTCTCGCCCGATGGCGAGCTCAACCGCTACGTCAACGTCTACCTCAACGACGAGGACGTGCGGGTGCTGGAGGGTCTCGATACCGGGGCGTCCGAATCGGACACCGTGGTGATCCTGCCGGCTATGGCAGGGGGATAGGCGGAGAGTTGCTCGACGCGGGCGCGGTCGCGCTCCCGCCCGTCAGGCCGACGAACGTGTTCCAGGAGGGCTTCGGGGTGAGATCCGAGGTGAACAGTCCGGTGTGCTGGAACCAGATTCCCCCCGGCACGTCCCGCCACGAGTACCAGACCACGCCGGCGATGTGCAAGCGCCCGCGGTTCGCCGCCATCAGCTGGTAGGTCCGGCGCAGGTAGGCGGCCTGGCGCTGGAGCGAGACCGTCAGCGGTGTGCGTTCACCACCAGTGGCCCAGCCGATCTCGGTGATCCAGAGCGAGGCGTGCTTGTCCTTGAACTCGGCCATGATCTTCCGCGTTCTCTTGACCGCACCCAGCGCGTCCTTCGGGGTGGTTGCGTAGGGGTGGAGGGCAACCGCGTCGAAGAAGCGCTTGCCCTTTGCCCGGTAGATGGCAGGTAGGTAGCGGTCGAGGGGGATTCCATTCCTGATCCGGGGTGTCCGGAAGAGGCCCGCAAGCACGATCCTCGCGTTCGGGTCGCCGCTCTTGATGCCCCGGTTGAAGACCCGCAACAGAGCGACATACTGCTTCGCGCTCGGCTTGTGGAACCAGAAGCTCGGCGAGTTCACCTCGTTCCACAGCTGCCAGTCGACGACCGGAAGTCTCGGGATCAGGGGATGCTCGGACCAGAAGGTCCCGTTGTTTCCGTAGCGCTCGGCGGCCGCGCGGACGAAGGCCTGGAAGGGGCCGACGAACTGCCCCCGCGGTGGGAAGCTCGACCGTTTGGCCACCCAGGCGGGCGAGCTATAGACGGTGGGGAGGACGCGGATGCCCTGCTGTGCGGCCGCGCCGATGATGGCGTCGTAGTGGCTCCAGTCGAAGGCGGCATTGGGTCCGGATTGGACCGCGCCCCAGACGAAGTTGATGCGAAGGGTCCCCACATTTCCGGCACCCATACGTGCGATCTCGGTCGAATCCGGGTCGGTCGCGGGAATCAGGCCGTAGAAGGCTCGCGGTGCGGCCGCGTAGGCGCCGGCCGGGACGGCCAGGCAGATCATCAGTGTCGTCGCGATGACGAGGCGCCGCATGCCCGTGACCCGTGGCTAAAGCGCCTTGTCGCCGCCGGCCACGATCTCACCCTCCGGAGTGGGCCGAGCGTTGGGCGCCTCGCCCGAGGTTCCTCCGCCCTGGCCTTCCCTCGCGGCGGGTGGCGCGTCGCCTCCCTGCCGGCGCCTGAGCGTCATGCCGACCGCGGCGACCATCACGCCGGCGATGATCAGCAGGACGATCGGGTCGAAGAGGCCCGAGGAATCGTCCCCGGGGGATCCGTTGTCGATCGATGCCGCGGGGAGGACGGAAGGCGCGGCCTTCTGCTTCCGATCTTTCTTGCCCTTCCGCTTGCCCTTGGTCGCGCCGCCGCTTGATGGCTCAGTCGTCGAGGTGGATTGCGTGTCGGTCATGGAGGTCGCGGAGGGCGTGGAGCTCGCGGCAGCGGTCGGAGCGGTGCTTCCTCCATGATTCCCACCGCCCGACTGATGGCCGGTCGCCGAGGGGACCTTGGGCAGGTACTCGTCGCCGGCTGGGGCCGCGAACGCCATCGAGCCCTGGAGGAGCGAGAGGGCGGCGGCCACCGACAGGCCGATGAGGATTCTCTTTGGACCGATCAATGGATGGTGAGGCGAAGATAACTGAGGTCGGCAGCCGCTTTATGCCATGGATTACATAGCCAGACAACACGCGGGTGCGGGACTCGTTGCGGCGGGGATGGTAACCGCTGCCCTGGCGCAGGGCCTGTTCCAGCCGCTCGGATATGCGGCCGCCTCGGTCGTGATCTGGGCCACCGTCATTGCGGGCCTGGTGGGCCGTGTGCTCCCAGCCGCCCCGATCGCAAGGCCGGCCGCCGTTGCGGGCGTCTGCCTCGCCGCGACCGCGATGCTGGCGACCGCCTCGGTCGCATGGGCGGACGACCAGGGGCGGGCGTTCGAGGAGGCGGTGCGCGTCTCCTTCTACCTCGGGCTGTTCGCCGTCGCCGCGTGCACGGCGAGCGCGGGAGCGCGTCGCCAGTGGATCGCCGGACTGACTGTCGGCCTGGCCGTCGTCACGGTCCTGGCGCTCGCCGCCTACCTTCAGCCCGGCTTCCTGGGGGGCCCCCAGAACGACATCGCAAACGCGGCCGGGCGGCTCTCATACCCCCTCGGATACTGGAACGGGATGGCCGCGCTGCTCGCCGTCGCCTCGATCCTGCTCGCGCGCGCCGGGGTCGCCGCGCCGTATCGGCCGCTGCGATCGGCGGCCGCCGCCGTGATGCCGCTGACCCTGCTCGGCATCTGGCTGGCCGACTCCCGCGGAGGGGCGGCGGCCGCGGTGATCGGCCTGGGCATTCTGGTCGCCTCCGCACCGGATCGGCCGAAGCAGCTGGTCACCCTGACCGTCGGGGTGGCGGGAGCCGCGGTCCTGATCGGGGTCGGCGACCAACTGGACTCGCTCAGGAACGGGCTGGCCGATTCGGCGATGCGGGCCGACAGGGACCGGATGTCCGCGCTGGCGCTGGGGATCTGCATCCTGTCCGGGGTGGGCGCCTGGCTCCTCGACGGCCGGCGTCCAGCTCTGCGGGTCGGGCGCACGCTGCGGGTCGGCCTGGCGGTCACCGCGGCGGTGGCGATCGTCGCCGGGATCGTCGCCGCCGATCCAGCGCAGCGCTTCCGCGACTTCAAGGCCCCGCCGAGCCAGAGCGCGGCCGCCACGGCGTCAGACGTCAGCTCCAACGGGCGCTGGCAATGGTGGACAGCGGCGGTGGACGCCTTCGAGAGCGCACCGGCCGCCGGGATAGGCGCGGGAGGCTACGAGGACTACTGGGCCCGGCACGCGACGGTTCCCCTGTTCGTCCGGAATGCACACTCGCTGCCGCTCCAGCAGGCCGCCGAGCTGGGCCTGATCGGGATCGCTCTCTTCCTCGGATTTCTCGCGGCGGTGTCGCTGGCCGCCTGGAAGCGGCTCGCCGCGAGCCGCGACGGAGGTGGCGGTGTGCTCGTCGCCGTGATCGCGGCCGCGGCCATCGGGGCGGGGATCGACTGGACCTGGGAGATCCCGGCCGCCTTCGGTCCGGCGGTGATCTGCGCGGGATTGTTGACGGCCTCGGTGCCGGCGCTCCCGCTCAAGCGCGACGGCTACTGGCTCGGGGCGGCGACGGTCGCCGTGGCCTGGGTCGCGATGATTGCGGCCGGGCTGGTGGTCCTGGCGGAGATCGAGCTTCGGCAGAGCCGGAGCGCTGCAGCCGACGGCAACTTCAGCGAGGGGATCCACCGAGCGCAGCAGGCCCGGACGGTCGAACCCTGGTCGGCCGAGCCGTACACGCAGCTCGCCCTGCTGGAGGAGCAGCGGGGGAACGTCGACCAGGCGCTCGCGGATCTGCACAAGGCCGAGAACCGCGATTCTGAGGATTGGCGGCTGTCCCTGATTGAGGCTAGGCTGCAGCAGAGGCAAGGAGACATGCCCGCCGCCAGGAAAGCGCTCGAGCGGGCCCAGACCTTGAGCCCGCTCTTCGCCGGGCTGGGTCAGAATCAGGGATGAGCGAGCAACAGAGCACACCCGAGGTGGCCGCGGCCGCGGTTCCGCTGAGCGCCGCTCATGACGAGCCCCTCGATTCCGAAACGGTTCGACAGGCGCTCGCTCTCGCCGCTCCACGGCCCACGGACGTGTCCCGATGGTGGCGTGATGCGCGGAGGCGACGGCTCCTGGCCCTGGCCGACTGCTGTTCCGTGGCCCTTGCCCTGGTCGTAGCGCTTCCTCCCGAGAAGGCGATCTGGTTCCTCGCGTGCCTGCCGGTGTGGATCCTGGTGGCGAAGCTGGCGGGCCTCTACGACGCCGACCATCGCGCGATGCGCCACCTAACGGTTGACGAGGCGCCCGCGATCGTGGCCTGGGGGGTGATCGGTGCTGCGGCGGTCGGCCTGCTCGCTCAGCTGACCCCGGCCGGGGTGATCGGGCCCGGCGAGCTCGCCGTGATCGCCGCGGTCACGTTCATCGCCGACGTCGCCCTGCGCGTCGGCGCCCGGAGTGCCTGGCGAGCCACGACTCCTCCGGAAAAGGCGATGATCGTCGGGGGCGGTCACCTGGCGAATGCGATGCGGCGAAAGGTGACGCTGTTCACCGACCTCCACATGGAGGTGGTGCAGCCGGGCGACTACGCGAACGGCATCGACCGGATCGTGCTGGCACACGAGCGAATCGATGCGCGGGATATCGCCGCGATCTCGGACCTCTGCCGGACGCACGAGGCCAAGCTCAGCCTCGTCTCGCCCCTGCGGGGCCAGGCCACGCCCTATCAGATCTCGCGGCTCGCCGAGCTCCCGGTGTTCGAGTACTCCACCTCCGATGTCTCTCGCTCGACCCTGATGCTGAAGCGCACCCTAGACCTGATCGTCGGCATCCCGCTCGCGGTGCTGACGGCCCCGCTCTTCCCGCTGATCGCGCTCGCGATCCGGCTCGAGGACCGGGGACCCGCGCTGTTTCTACAGCGTCGCGCCGGCCTTCACGGCGCCCCCTTCCGCCTGCTCAAGTTCCGGACCATGTACGTGGGAGCGGACCGCTCGCTCGAGGACCTGCTCGACGAGCTGCCCGAGCCGATGTTCAAGTTCCGCCGCGACCCGAGGGTGACCCGGGTGGGACGCGTGCTTCGACGTCTCAGCCTCGACGAGCTGCCCCAGATCTGGAACCTGCTGCGAGGCGATATGAGCCTGGTTGGCCCGCGTCCCGAGCAACTCGAGCTCGTGGACCGCTATGGCCCCGAGCACCGCTTCCGGCTCGAGGTGAAGCCCGGCCTGACCGGACCGATGCAGGTCCACGGACGCGGAGAGCTGACCTTCGAGGAGCGCCTGGCGGTCGAGCTGGATTACGTGGAGAACCTCTCCATCGGCCGTGACCTGCGCATCCTCGCACTCACCCCGATCAACGTGATCAGGGGCACCGGGGCCTTCTGAGCCGGCCAGCGGGCCCTCCGATCTAAAGTCGAGCAGCGTGAGCCTGTCAGCGACGGTGATCGTGCCCACTGTGGGGGCGGAGCGAGCGATTCGCCTGCTCGAATCGCTGGCCCGCGCGGGAGGGGAATTCGAGACCATCGTCGTCGACAACGGCACCGGCGCGCCCGAGCTGGATCGGGCCACCTCCCTGCTCGCCGCCGCCGAGGTCCTGCGGCTGGAGTCGAACGTCGGCTACTCGCGGGCGGTCAACATCGGGGCTCGCCGGGCCGAAGGCCAGGTGCTGATACTGCTCAACGACGACAGCGTGGTGGATCCCGACTACGTCGAGCGGATCACCGCGGCGCTCGACCCCGGAAGCGGCGTGGTGATGGCGGCCGGGGTGATGCGCGACGCCGGCTCACCCGGCCAGATCGAGACGGCGGGGATCGAGATCGATCGCACCCTGCTCGCCTTCGACTATCTGAATGGCGCGCCCTTGGAGCTTCTCGAGGGGGCTGTGCCGGACCCGATCGGCCCGTCGGGCGCCGTCGCCGCCTTCTGGCGGGAGGCGTTCACTGAGAGCGGCGGATTCGACGAAGGGCTGTTCGCGTATGGGGAGGATGTCGACCTGGTCCTCCGGCTGCGGGTCGCGGGTGGCTCCTGCAGGTTGGCGAAGTCGGCTCTCGGTCTGCACGAGCACTCCGCGACACTGGGCTCGGGATCGGCGCGAAAGGATTTCCTGATGGGCTACGGGAGGGGGTACCTGTTGCGGAAGTGGGGGGTTCTGGCACCCCGCAGGCTGCCCGCCGTGCTGGCTCGCGAGCTCACCTGGGTCGCTGGGCAGGCGGTGGTCGACCGCAACCTAGGCGGGCTCAGAGGGAGGGTGAGAGGCCTTCGCGCCGCCCGCCGATCGGAGCCCTATCCCCCGGCCGACTTGCTTCCGGACCCGCCATCGCTGGGGTCCACGCTTAGCCGCCGCTGGCGGCGTCGCGCCAGGCTGCGGCGCAGGAGCGACTGAGTGACAGCGCTCGCGAGCTTCACCGCGATTCCCAGGTAGACGGCCGCGTTGACCGCCCAGGAGCGGTCCCGGGCGTAGTGCTTCCGGTAGAAGCGGTACATCCCGCGGTGGAAGTGCCACTCGAGGCGGGGCGAGCGCCGGCCGCCGACCGTCCCGCCTTTGACGTGAGTCACTGCCGCGGCGGGCTCGTACCAGCTCAACCAACCGGCCTGCCTGAGCCGGTATGAGAGGTCGAGGTCTTCCATGTACATCCAGTAGCCCTCGTCGTAGCCCCCGAGTTGTTCGAAGGGGGCGCGCCGCATGAGCATGAAGGCGCCGTTGACGGCGTCGACGGGCCCGGCCTCGACCTCGGGGGCCCGGTAGGCGGCCAAGCGGCCGCGCGCTCCTGGGCGCCGGCCGAGCCCGCTGAAGTGCCCGACTGCGCTCAGGGGCGTCGGAAAGGAGCGCTTTGAGGCGTGGTCCAGCGACCCGTCCTCGCGGAGGAGGCGGGCGCCGACGACGGCCACCTCAGGACGGGAACCGATGGTCGCCAGCACCGTGTCGAGGGCACCGTCGGTGACCGCGGTATCCGGGTTGAGCGCGAGCAGGAAGGGAGCCGACCCCCGCGTCGCGCCAAGGTTGGTCGCCGCGGCGAACCCCAGGTTCGCGGGTGAGCCGACCAGGTCGACCTCCGGGTACTCGGCACCGACCATCTCGACGGTGCCGTCGGCGGACGCGTTGTCGACCACCACCACCTTCATTGGGTAGTCCGGCGGGTGCGCCCGCAGCGCGTCCAAGCATCGGCGCAGCAGCTCGCGGCAGCGGTAGGAGACGATCACGACGTCGAGCGTCATGCCGCCGAGACTAGTTCCCGCTCCGGGCGCGCGGCCGAGCGCCGGTTTAAGCTCGGCGCGATCGGATGCACGTAGATCTCGACAACGAATGGATCGAGAAGTTCGGCGAGTGGTTCCTCCGGCTGGGGCCCGAGACGAAGTCGATCCTCCTCGACCTGCTGCCCGACGGCTGGTCGTTCGAGGGGAAGCGGGTGCTCGACTTCGGGTCCGGCGGCGGCCGGACGCTCCAGCATTTCCTGGCGGAGGCCGAGCGCGCCGAGTTCTGGGCAGCCGATATCGACGCCCCGAGCATCGACCTGGTGGAGCTGGAGCTCTGCCCGCCGATGCACGCCTTGCTATGCCGAGAGGATCCTCCGCTGGGCCTCGACTACGGGTCCTTCGACCTGATCTGGGCCATCTCGGTATTCACCCATTTGACCGACAGCTCGAACGCGTGGCTGCTCGAGCTGCACCGTCTGCTCAAGCCCGCAGGCATGCTGATCGCCACCTACATGGGCCGCCAGCACTCCGAGATCCTGACCGGGGAGCCGTGGAAGGAGGACCGGGTGGGCCGAAACGTGTTGCGCCACAATCAGCCGATCGCCCGCGGAGGGCCGATGGTGCTGATGTCCGACTGGTGGGTCCGCGAGCACTGGGGCCGAGCCTTCGAGATCGTCCGCATCGCGCACGACATCCACAAGATGAGCTGGGCCGTGATGCGAAAGCGAGAGGTCGAGCTGAGCGAGGAGGACCTCGAGCGCCCCGACGATGACCCCCGCGAGCACGCGGCACTCGTCAACAACGTGCGGCAGCTGCAGCGCGAGATCGAGTGGATCGAGCGGGAGGGAGCCTCGCGCATGGAGGCGGTGCGGGCGGAATACGAGAGCTCTCGAAGCTGGCGGCTGACGCGACCGCTACGCGCCGCGGGCGATGCCCTTCGCTACCTTCGCTCCCGGCTTGCGCCGAGTGGAACTCAGCGGTGATCCGAAGTCGGGGGAATGCTCTCGTCTCGGGGGAGGATGCGGTTGGGCCTACGGCGGCCAAGGGTCCAGAGTGAGACCGCTCGCCGCCTGACCAGGGCAGAGCCGTAGAAGAGCTCGCGGTCGAGCGTCTCATCGTGCCCCCAGAGGCGCCTGGCCCGCCTGCCGAGCAGCCATGCCAATCCCGTCACGGTCCGGTCGGCGGAGAGCAGCCTGCGGAGCGTCCGGCGCTTCGCCGGAGTCATCGCCTCCCAGCAGCGCAACCGCAGCACCTCGGCAAAGAGGAGTTGCTGGTACCAGCTGTAGTAGTAGACGGCCCGAGAGCCACCGGTCGGGTTGCGGAGTCGCTCCCTGATGTGCTGCCGGATCGGCCGCGGCCGCCGGTTCGCCTCGGAATGCCCGATGACCGCGCCGCCGTGCTGCACGTAGTCATAGAGGGGTTCATCGAGGTACGCGATCTCTCCTCGCGCGAGGGCGACGATCGCGAGCCAGTGGTCGTGGAACGGCTTGGCGAGCTCGAGTGGAAACGGCAGGGCGTCGTCGAGCAGCTCGCGGCGAAACAGCGAGGCCGCGCCGGTGACCGAGTTGGCAAGCAGGAGCGAGCCGAAGTTCGTGTAGTTGTTGCGGCGCTCGGTCCAGTAGGAGGGGGCGATCAACTCGCCGGCCGGGCTGACCAGCCTCGCATCGCTGTAGGCGAGCTGGGCGTCGCCGATCGCGTCGAGCAGCCGCTCGAGCTTGGCCGGATGCCACAAGTCGTCCTGGTCGCAGAGCGTCACGAAGTCGGCCTCGGCCGGCGCCATCGAGAGCGCCCGCTCGAAGTTCCTGTAGTAGCCGAGCCGGGTGCGACCGTGGGAAAGAACGAACCGGGGGTCGCCCCGCACCTCCGCCTCGAGCGCCGCGAGCATCTCAGCGTCGGAGTTGTCGTCGCTGATCAGGCAGACCCAGTTCCGATGAGTCTGCTCGCGCATCGAGTCGAGCTGACGCCGCAGCAGCTCCGGCGGGGGGTTGTAGGTGGCCATGCAGATGGCGACCCTCGGGCCGGCGGCGTCCGGGAAGCGGGCCTTGGCGACGTCGGCGGGGCTGCCCGTCCTCGGCTCGACCTCGATCGCGCCCAGCGGAGCGCGGACCTCCAGGTCGCCGGCGAAGTCGAGCAGCGCGGTGAGCTCGATGGACCGCAGCCGATCGACTTGATCGAGATCGAGAAGCGCCACGAAGCCGCTGCGGAAGGCGTGTGGTCGCGCCGGGTCGTCCTCGGCCAGGCTGTCGTAGACGTCCTGCCGCGGGAGCCGGAACCGATCGACCGGCTGTCGCAAGTCTCCAATCTGGATCGCGAGCGCCCGGGTGCGCTCGCGCGGGTGGTAGCAGTGGCCGGCGACCACGAATGCGGTCCCCTTGCCTACGGCTAGCCGCGCAGGCGGCGAGATGTCGAGGGCAGCCACGGCGGCTTCCACGTGGGCGAGTATCGCAGCGAGTCCGCGTCCCGCCCACGGCGCAGGCCGGATCTAGACTCACCGGCTGATGCCGGCCGGCGGCGCCCCAGATCATTGGGATTTCACGCTTCTGCCGTTCGGCGGCATCATCACCCGGCTGCTCGATGCGGTTGCGCCGGCGACGATCGTCGAGGTCGGCTCGGACCGCGGCGATTTCACGCGTCAGCTCCTCGACTGGGCCGGGCCAAGGGATGCGAGGGTCATCGCGATCGATCCGGAACCGGCCGGTGAGCTGTTCGAGCTTGCCCGGGCAAGGCCGGAGCTCGACCTGGTTCGGAGGCCCAGTCCCGAGGCCCTCGGGGAGGTGCCGCCGGCCGAGGCGATCATCCTTGACGGCGACCACAACTACTACACGGTGACCGAGGAGCTGCGGCTGATCGAGGAACGCTCGGGGGGATCGGGCGTGCCACTGCTCCTCCTTCACGACGTCGGCTGGCCACACGCCCGCCGGGACACCTACTACTCACCCGAGCGGATCCCGGAGGATCATCGGCAGCCGCTGGCCCACGACGTGATGGTCGCCCCGGGCGAACCGGGGACGGTGAGCACCGGCGTCGGCTTTCGGTGGGCGGCTGAACGGGAGGGCGGTCCAAGAAACGGCGTCCTGACCGCGGTCGAGGACTTCCTCGACCGGCGGGCCGGGATCCGCCTGGCGGTCGTGCCGGCGTTCTTCGGGCTGGCCGTGCTCTGGCCCGAGCGGGCACCCTGGGATGCGGCCGTCACCGATGTGATGGAGCCCTGGGGGTCGAGCCCGCTGCTCGAGCGGCTCGAGGAGATACGCCTCGCCCAGATCGTCGAGCGCCAGAGACTGGATCGGGAGGAGGAGACGCTACGGGCGATGCTCAACTCGCGGGCTTTCGGGATCGCCGAGCGGATCGCGCGAATCCGGGCCGGCGGATCGCCGTCGCTCTCTCGCGAGCGGGTCAGGCGCGCTCTGGAGGACTAGCGGAAGGGAGCTCCCGCGGGACCCGCGCGGCGCCGGTCGAATTGAGCTCGCCCCGGGGTGGCACGACCCCTTCGCCGAGACTGCGGTACGACGAGTCCCGCGGATGGCGGATCCGCCGGACGATGCGGCCGAGGCCTCGCAGCGGCGCCGCCCAGCGCCAGCTCTTGCTGCGCTCCATCTGGTGGTAGTCGTCGGAGAGCCGCCTGATGTAGTGCTCCGCCAGCCGCAACTGAACGCGCATGGCCTCGAGCTCTGCCTCGGCCCTCCGGGCCCGCCGCTTCCAGTCGCTGACGCGGTCGTCTGAGAACTGCCCCTCCCACTTCTCCGCGATCCTCATGTGCGCGGCCACCCAGGCCTCCTGGTCGCCGATCAAGTCGAGCGCGTGATGGTGGATCGCCCGGAAATCCGTGGTGACGACTTTCTTGCCGGCGGCGCGCGCCTGCATGCAGATGTCGAGGTCATAGCCGTGCAGCAATCCGAGCGATTCGTCGAAGCGGAGCTCCCGGACCGCCCACGGCGACAGCACCATGATGAACCCGTCGATCACGTCGACCTCGCCGGTCGTCGCGTAGGAGGGGACGCGATCCGCATACCACGAGAGGCCCGGGATCTCGCCACCGCCCATCTCCTGGTAGCGATGCGAGAAGCTGGCCCACGTGACCATGCCCTCCCACCATGAGATGTTCCGCACGCCGAGCGCCCCGGCGCAGCCCAGGATCGCGACGTCCGGGTCGCGGAGCGCCTCACGGATCTTGGCGCAGAACTCGGGATCGATTATCTCCGAATCCTGGTGGAGCAGGACCAGCGCCTCGAGGTCGCCGCGCTCGGCCGCCATCTCCATCAGCACGTTGTAGGCGCGGAAGATCGAGCCCCCGCTCTGGTACGCCAACAACTCGGAGTCGGGCTCCGCGGCGAGCCTGATTCCGGGTGCTGCGTAGGTCTCGTAGAGACCACCGTGGGTGATTGGGCATCCGAAGGCGATCATCGGGTCTCGGCCGCCAAGGCTAGAGCTCCTCGGCCACCCGGGGTGCCTCGCGATTGAAGACCCAGACGGCGAGCGCGCACACCGCGACGAAGATGGCCGCCGGGGCGATCAGGTGCGCCCAACCACCGACCGCCGCCGCGGCGTTGGGGGCGTCCGGATCGATGATCCACTTCCGAGCCTGCGCGAAGATCGGGGTGAGCGGGTTGAGCGCGATGAGCTGGCGGAACCGTTCCGGCACGAACTCGAGCGGGTACAGGACCGGGGTGGCGTAGAAGAGCGCAGTGACCGCGACCCCCCAGATGATCGCGACGTCCCGGAAGCGCACGTAGAGGGAGGAGAGCAGCATCGCCATGGCGGCGGTGAGAACGAAGAGCGTCGCCACGATGACCGGGAAGAGGAGCCAGGTCCACATCGGCGACACCCCGAAGGCGAGCAGGAAGATGACCACGGCGACCAGGTTGGCGGCCAGGTTGAAGAGGCTGGTGAGCACGATGGACATCGGGATCACGAGCCTGGGGAACTGGGTCTTGCGGACGATGCCCTCCTGTGCGACCACCGAGGTAACCGACATCGACGTCCCCTCTTGGAAGAGCCCGAAGAGGACCAGGTTGAAGAGCAACAGGACCGGATAGTGGTCCACCTGCGAGCCGATCCGGATGATCTGCGTGAAGACGAACAGCAGGATCCCGAAGAGGAGCAGCGGGCGAAGCAAGGACCAGAGGTAGCCGAGCACCGTCCCGAAGTAGGTCTTCCGGAACTCGGTGACCGAGATCAGATAGAGGAGGTCGAAGAACCGCGACCATCCGCCCCCGAGCGCGGAAGGTCCCTGCACGGTCCGAAGCTCGGCGCCGAGCCGCTCCGCGCTCAAGGGGCCGG
>DASXSZ010000158.1:0-10905 GCA_036505735.1 Solirubrobacterales bacterium | reverse complement strand
GCACATCAAGTCCAGCTCCGAGCTGAGGATGTGGGAGTAGGCATATTGCGGGCCGCTTTTGTTGACGCTGAAGAGCCAGTTCTTGATCGCCCAGGCGTCGAGATCGGTGCCCCCGCAGAGATGGACGACCTCGACGACGAGCCACCACGCTAGCCAGTCTGTGTTGGCGGTATCGAGACAGACCTGGAGGGACTGGCGGTCCGCGTTCGACGACATTGGTTTCTGTCCACTACAGGTGCCGCACGTAATGCTGACGGAATCAACCGTCTTCTTCTTCATAAGGTCGGCAAGTTTCTTCCAGTCACCACCGTGTTTTTCGATTTCTGGGATTTGCGAGTTTGCGAGGGAGAAGAATGCCTTGCTGATGGCCTCTTGCTGGAAGCCGTTACACATGTCGGGCTCCCACGGCGGGAGTACGTGCTTAGTGGCGCGGCCGGGACGTGGAAAGTTCGTAACCTTGTTGAGGGTCAAGACGAACTTCGAAACAGAAGACACGAAAGGCATCGCAACCTCCGGGAGTCGCTTGTTCGGTGTCGGATTGGCCTAACTGGCGAGAATCGGTTGAGTTTCCTATCTGAGGGCTTCATCGGGACGCGTACCGTGCGGAGCTGTTCGGCGGTTGAGCGTCGAGGAGCTCGTTGCGCGAAGCGCTGGTGCTCCCCGTAACCGCCTGCCTGATGCCGAACACCGTGGCCGGTGGCAACGCCGCGATGCGCTGACACCATTGCCGGGCCTGTGCATCGAATCCTTTACTTGGCAGCACCTCGTTGATCAACCCGATCTGCTTAGCCGTCGCGGCATCCACCTCGCGCTCGGTGAGAAGCAGCTCCGCGCCCGTCGCGGGCCCCACAAGTCGAACGAGATTTGCGCTGCTGTCCGTGCCGACGACTCCCAGGTTGGGCTCGACCGGGCCAAAGACGAATCGTTCGCTGCCTATCCGGAGCGTGCACGCCAACGCGAGGACGCAACCGCCGCCACCCGCGTTACCGTCGACGGCGGCCACCGTCGGTTGCGGCATCGACTCCAAGGCCGCGGTCACACGATGCCAGGCCATGACGTCGCCGCTCACAGCTTCACCCTCGGACCTTCGAGTCAGCTCGTCACGATCGACATCGGGTACGAACCTTCCGTCGGTCCCGGTAATCACCACCACCGACACCTTGTCCCTTGGGGCGCTGGTCGTGTCGAGGAGGTCAGCGAGTTCGCTCACCGCACCGAACGACAGCAAGTCCTTTTCGGCAAGCGTGCACGTGATGACAGCGACGCTGTCATCGATCTCCATCGTCCAGTTCCCCACGCGCCGACCCTATCCGCCGGTAACGCGGGCGGTCAACCCCGGCCGGGATCTCGTGCCGACGCGGGAGAAGACCAGGGCGCGGTGCGCCAGTGGTGCGCCAGTGGTGCGCCAGTCAGACCGGATACAACCGGGTCTAATCGGCCGATTTCGTGCCTGAGAGCGGGAAGCGTGCGAGCATGCGGCGATGTGGATCATCGTCTTCACGACGGTGTACGTCCTGTAGACATCGCTGCAAAACGGCGGTTTTGAGGGCGTAACTTTGTGGCCTGTATCGACGCTTTACGAGACACGAATGGACGCCTCGACTATGGCAGGAGAGAGAAGAAGAAGATGAAGACGCGGATGATTCGGAAGATCGCGGTGTTGGTGACCGGTTCGGCACTGGCCCTCAGTTTCCCGATTGCAAGCTCGGTCGCCAACACAGGCGGCGTGCCGAACACAGGTGGCGGGCACTCCAAGGCCTGCGACAACGTTGGCAAGAGCAAGGGCAACGGGCCCAAGAGGTCAGCGCCCAACGACAAGGGTTCGAAGTGCGGCTTCCATAAGTGATCGAGGCCGACCGATAGCCCGACAGCTATTGGGGGAACCGGGGCGCTCGTCGAGCGCCCCGGTTCTCGTTCCACGGGAGAGCGACTGACTCCAGTAGGCGCCGAGAGCGCCTCTGGCGCGAGGTGGTGATTCGACGCTCGACAGGGCCCCTCCGCGGGAGTAGCCTCGGTGTGCTTCCTCGGCTCTTCGAAAGGAGGGCGAGATGCACTATCCGCTTCGATCCGAGGCAGACGCTTTCCGGCTCGTGGTGATCATCGGAGCCGGGGCCGGGGCGGTGGTCGCGCTGGCCCTGCTCACTCGCCCGGCCGCCGGTGCCATCCTGGCGGCGGCGCTCGTCGGGCTCGGGGTCGGCTTCGCCTGGCGCGGGGCCCGCGGCAGTGAACCGCACAGGACGGAGATCGCCGCCGCTCCCGGCGACGGCCGCCATCGCATCCTGGTCGTGGCCAACCAGACCGTCGGCGGCCGCGCGCTGATGGAGGAGATCCGCAACCGCGCCCGCGGCCGTGACTGCGAGATCCTGGTTGTCACACCGGCTCTGACCAAGTCGCAGCTCCAGCACTGGACCTCCGACGTCGACGAGGCGCTGGAGGAGGCCGACCGGCGCCGCGAGCGGTCTGTCCGGGCGATCGAGGACGCGGGCTTCCGGGTCACAGGCGAGGTGGGGGACTCCGATCCGAACACGGCGATCGAAAGTGCGCTGCTCCGCTTCTCAGCCGACGAGCTGATCATCTCCACCCACCCACCCGAGCGCTCCCGCTGGCTCGAGCGCGGCGTGGTCGATCACGCCAGGCGCGACATCGAGCTGCCGATCACGCATGTGATCGTCGACCTCGAGGCGGAGAGGGAGGAGGAGGAGCTGAGCGCCGCGCGTCGTTAAGGTCGTCCCATGCAGGATCCGCGGCCCCGCAACCCGCTGAAGCGCGAGTCGGACATGTTCCGGGTGCTGATCATGTTCGCCGTGGCCGCGGCGATCGTGATCGCGGTGGCGCTGCTGATCGGATCGCTGGCGGGCGCGATCGTCGGAGCCGTCTTCCTCGCCATCGGCCTTTGGCGGACCTGGAACCTGATCCAGGATTGGCGCCGGTACGGATCCGACCCTGCAGAGCGGTAGCTACTTCTTGCCCCCGCCACCGGTGGCCTGCTGCAGGTAGGCGACCAACTGCTGGAGCTGGGCCGGGGTGAGGGTCTGGCCGAAGTTCTGCGGCATGATGTTGGGCTGGAAGCCAGGGGCGATCACGGCGTTCGGGTCGCTGATCGACTGCGAGATCTGGGCGGCGCTCATGCCCTTCAGCGCATCGTCCAGGTTCGGCCCCACGTTGCCCGTCGTGCCGGCCTGTGCCAGCACGTGGCAGCCGCCGCAATTGGTCGCGAAGAACTGGGGTGGCGCGAAGACGGGCGGCTTGATCCCCGGTACGCCGGCGACGCTCGCCACGTAGGCCGAGACATCCTCCGCGTCCTGGCCCGTGACGAGGTCCTGCGGCATGTAGACGTCGGTCTGCTGCGGGGCGGCGGGGCGCGCGTGGGCGATCTGGTACGAGACGACGCCCTTGATCGTGTCGTCGTCCATGCCGCTGGCCCGGGCCTGCTTGAAGGCGTAGTCGAGGTTGGGCCCAACGTCGCCGTTGGTCCCGGCGCCGGTGAGCGTGTGGCAGGTGCCGCACTTCTGCGTGAAGAGCTGCTGGCCCTTGTCCAGGTTGGGCTTGGGGCCGAGGTCGCAGCCGGTCAGCCCCACGACGGCGATGGTCGCGGCGATGGTGGCGATCGGCCAGACCGCCACTCCAAGGTCCCTGACGCGCTTCATGAGCGCCGGAATCCTATATGTCGGCCGTGAGGTGCCCGCCGTGCGCCAGGCGTGGGATAAGCTTGCGCCGAACGGCATTTGGAGACGCCGAGAGGAGGCTCAGTGGAGGTTCGCGAGGGCATGTCCAGCGTGGTGCTGGCGGTGGGGCCCGGCCACACGCTGAGGGAGACGGCGACGAAGATGACCGAGAAGGGAACCGGCGCCGCGCTCGTCTTCGACGAGGAATCACCGGCGCCCCGGATCATCACCGAGCGCGACATCCTGCATGCCGTCGGTGGCGGCAAGGACCCGGACAAGGAGAAGGTCGCCGATCACATGAGCGAGAGCGTCATCTCGGCAGCGCCCGACTGGAGCCTCGAGCAGGCGGCGGAGGAGATGTCGCGGCGTGGCATCCGGCACCTGGTCGTGGTCGACCGGGGAGAGCTGGTCGGCGTGCTCTCGATGCGCGACATCGTCCGCTGCTGGACGCAGGTCGGGGCGACCTCGTCCATGACGCCTCCCTAGGGTCTCTACTCGGGCGGAATCTCTACTCGGGAGGCGGAGGGACCGACAGCGGGATCGGCGCCGTGTCGGGCTCCTGGTGCCGCGGCATCCGCGCGATCTCGCCGCGGTTGGTGCGCAGCCAGGCGATCAGGGAACCGAGCGCGATCAGGCCGCCGATCACCGAGTAGGGCCACCAGGCGAACAGCCCGACGATCAACGCGGAGAGCCCGAAGGCGAGCAGCGCCGGGTAAACCGTGGGCTTGGGCAGGTAGATCGCCTCGGTGGGCTTGGGCGGCTGGCTCATCGCAGGTAGATGATCGCGACGTAGAAGGCCAGGGCGAAGACGAGCAGGGCCAGGCAGGCCGTGACCATTCCCGCGCGGATGGTGGCCCTGGCGCGCTCGCGATCCACGGGCGAAACCCTATCCAGTCGGGCAGCGCGAGGTCCCTACAGCGCCCGGTCGAGCGCCATCGCGACGAAGAGCAGTGCCAAATAGGCGAGCGAGCTGAGATAGAGCCGCCGCGCAGCCCCTCGCGAGGGGTGAGCCAGCAGCACCAGAGCCAGTCCCACGAAGCCTGCGCCGAGGACGAGCGCGGCTACCAGGTAGCCGACCCCGAAGAGGCCCGTGATCACCGGTCCGACGGACACCGCGACGAGCAGCAGGGCGTAGGCGACGATCTGATGGCGGGTGGTCGTCTCCCCGCGGACGACCGGCAGCATCGGCACGCCGGTGCGGGCGTAATCGTCGGAGATCAGCAGCGAGAGCGCCCAGAAGTGCGGCGGCGTCCAGAAGAAGACGATCGCGAACGGCCAGAGGGCCTGGGCGGAGAGATCGCCCGTGGCGGCCGCCCAGCCGACCAGCGGGGGCATCGCGCCGGCGGCGCCGCCGAGGACGATGTTCTGAGGCGTGCGCGGCTTGAGCCAGAGCGTGTAGACGAAGACATAGCCGAGCAGCCCGGCGGCGGCGAGCGCGGCGGTCAGGCCGTTGACCGTGATCCAGAGCTGGACGATCGCGACGACTCCGAGCACCGAACCGAAGAGGAGGCCGCGTCGGGGCTCGATGCGCCCGCTGGCGAGCGGGCGCCCCCGCGTCCGCGCCATGCGGGCGTCCGGCTCCCGCTCGATGTAGTGGTTGATCGCCCCGGAGCCGCCGGCTGCCAGGTATCCACCGAGGCAGGTCCAGAGGATGGTGGAGAGCGCCGGCCCCGACGGATCGGCGACGAACATCGTCGCCACGCAGGTGAGCAGCAGCAGCGAGATGATCCGCGGCTTGGTGAGCGTGACGTAGTCGTTCGCCACGCCGATCGCGGCGCGCATGGTCCGCGCCCGCGCATCGCCGGGGGTGACCGAGACCTGCTCGCCTCCCGGGCGTCGCGATCCCCCCGTGACGCGCTCCGAGCCGGTGCCGAGGTGAACGCTCATGCCGCTGCCGCCGACGCCTCCGCTCGCGGCGCCCGCTCGTGCGTGGGCGCCGGGCTGGGCAGCCAGGCGAGCCGGTAGGCGATCGACACGACGGTCGCCCAGAGCAGCGTCGCCGTCGCCAGGTGGGCGACGATCAGCGGCCCGTGCTCCCCGAGCCAGACGTTGAGCGCCCCGAGCAGAAGCTGGCAGAGGAGCAGCACCGCGGCGAGCGCGAGCAGCCGGTCGCGCGAGCCGCGGGCGAAGGCGACGCTGAGCAACACGATGATTGCGATCGTCGCCGCATAGACGAAGACCCGGTGGGTCAGATGGATGTCCGTCAGCCGGTTATCCCCGAATGGAAGAAAGCGGCCGTCGCCGCACGTCGGGAACTGGTGGCCGCAGGCCAGGTGGGCGCCGGCGATGTTCGGCCCGACGTCGTTCACCCCCTCCTCCTCGGTCCCGGCCATGTACCCGCCGGCGACGATCGCGCAGAGGAGCAGCACCGCGGCCGTGGCCGAGTAAGGCTTCAGTCCCCGCACCGGCGACAGCGTTGCGCCGCCCGAATCGACGGCCGCCTCCGAGCGCGCCTTGGCGCCCAGCCACAGGAGCAGGCCGAAGAGGAGCATCGCGGTGCCCAGATGCGCCGCGACCAGTTCCTCGGCGAGGCTGTGCTCGACCGTGAGTCCACCGAGGCCGGCCTGGGCGAGCACGAGGACGCCCGCGATCACGCTGCCGCGGACCGCCCAGCGCCGGTCGCGAAGGTCGCGGTACGCCCGCCAGCAGAGCAGGGCGATCAACGCGACGACCACGCTGGCCAGCAGCCGGTGGGAGAACTCGATCAGCCGGTTATCGTTGCCCACCAGCGGGATCACGTCCCCACCGCAGAGCGGCCAGCCCTTCGTCCCGCTGCCGCCCGGGCCGCACCCGAGCCCGGACGAGCTCACGCGCACGACGCCGCCGACGACGATCAGCAGGAAGGTGACAACCGCGGTGAGGTCTGCCAGGCGGCGAAACCGGCGGAGCCCTGCGCCGCCGCCGCCGGCATGGGGTCCGGCCATGGCGTCAGGCTACCGGCTCCCCGGTCTCCGCCGGTGTGGCTCTGGAGGCGTCGTGACGCCGGACGGCCTCGCGGATGTCGCGCAGCGGCTCGTCGCTCCGGACGTCCGGAATCACGTCGAAGTTGTGCGGCGGCGGCGGGGAGGTCGCGAACCATTCGAGCGTGTCGCCTCCCCACGCGTCGTGACCTGCTGGGACCCCGCGTCTGATGCCCACGTACGCATTGGCGATTGAGAGGACGACACCCAGCGAGAGGATGAACCCGCCGATCGTGGCGATCAGGTTGTAGGCGTTGAGGTGCTCGGCGTTGATCGCATCGCTGGACTCGAAGAATTTGAAGATGTCCACCTGCTGGCCGGCGAGGCCTGCGAGGAAGAGCGGGATGAAGGTGAGCTGGGCGCCGAGCACGATCAGGGCCGCCGAGGGCTTTGCCAGGCCCTCGCCCATCGTCCGCCCGGTCATCTTCGGGAACCAGTAGTAGAGAGCCGCCAGCCCGCCGAGCACCGGGCCGCCGACCAGCACGTATCCGGTTGCGGCGGTCGAGGCCGTGGTGTCGGCGAGCAGCCAGTTGACCGGGATCACGCTCTGGATCAGCTCGCCGATCAGGCCGAAGCTGAGGGTCGAGATCGCAGCCAGCGCGAAGACCATCGGAGCGCGTAGGCGGAGGACCCCGCCGGCGATCGTGCCGATCCAGTTGACGAACACCGCCCCGATCGGGATCGCGAGCAGCAGCGCCATCAGCATCGCCCCATAGAGCCAGCCGATCGGGATCGAGGCGCTCATCATGTTCTGCATCCAGGCGAGCAGGCCGAGCGGCATGATCGCCGCGATCGAGGCCATCAGCGCCCCCCGTGAGAGCAACGGCTTGCCTGAGAAGACGGGCAGGATCTCGGAGATCGCGCCGATCGCCGGCAGCAGGAAGATCAGGTAGCAGCCCGTGAAGAAGATCCAGCTCAGGTGCTGGTAGTAGATCGGGGCCCCGCCCTCGCCGGGATCGAAGAAGACGCCGCCGAAGTGGCGATCGATCTCGAGCATGACCAGCGCCGCCACCATCGCCGAGCCGGCGACGATCATCGTCCAGCTGGAGACGGCGCCCGAGAAAGCGAAGGTGGGGAGCCGTCGCCAGGCCATCCCGGGCGCGCGCAGCCTGGAGATGGTCACCGCGAGGTTGATCGCCTGCAGCACCAGGCCGAGGACGGTCAAGCCGACCCCCGCGATCCAGACGTCGGGACCGTTGTTCGAGATGAACACGGTGTCGGAGAGCGGCGGCCACGAATTGAAGCCGGCCTCCGGCGGCGTGTAGACGAAGCTGGCGTAGAGAATCGCGCCGCCGAACACATAGAGCCACAGCGAGAGGGAGGCGAGTCGCGGGAAGGCGAGGGCGCGGGCCCCGATCTGGAGCGGGATGACGTAGGTGTAGAGGCCGAAGACGAAGGGCAGGGCGAAGAGGACGATCAGCGTGGCGCTGTCCACGGAGAGCAGCCGGTTGAAGGTGATCGGCTCGATCAGGTCGTTCTCGGGAATCGCCAGCTGCAGCCGGATCAGCAGGAACCCGACGATGCCCAGCACCAGGAAGGAGAGAGCAGCCCCGATGTAGATGCGCCCGATGTCCTTGTGGTCGGAGCTCATCACCATCTCCAGCCAGCGCGGGCGCGTCGGCGCCGGGCCCTCGGTGACGAGCTCCGGGCGCTGCGGCGCGAGTGTCCGTCCGTCGCTCATTAGCTCTCACCCAGCGCTCGCTGCACGAAGTTCTGGGCCTCCTGGATGCCGGCCGCCTGCTGCTGGAGCCAGGCCTGGTAGGTCGGCACGTCGACGACGTGGACCCGCGTCCGCATCACCGCGTAGGAGGCGCCGGAGAACGCGTAGCTGGCGCCGTCGAAGTCGCCGGTCTCGTCGGCCTTGAACCAGGTCGAGTTGCTCTCACCCGGCGTCGCGTCGAACTTGCCGCTCAGGCCGGGCACCCACCAGCGGTGTACGACGTCGGTCGAGCAGAGGTGGAGGACCACGGTCGTGTCGACCGGGACCACCAGCTCGTAATAGGAGTAGGTCCCGTCCGGATACTCGTAGCGCCAGATCCACTGTTGGCCGCACGCCCTGATCTCCAGCGGCGCCGAAGTGGCGGAGACGGCCGGCAGGCTGAGCGAGCGCTGAGCGGTGAGCGCCGAGGTGGCCTGCAGGCCGTCGGGTCCGGATGCCTCGACCTGCTTGGCGTTGTCGGTCTCGATCACGCCGAGCACGAAGGTGACGGCGGCGAGGGCGGCGAGCGCGCCGGCCGTGCCGATCTGCGCCGGGCGCCGCACCTTGAGCCTTCGCGGTTCCCTGCCGCGTGCCGACCGGAAACGCATCACCATGGCCAGCAGGGCGCCGTTGATCGCCACCAGGAGAACGAGCCCGATGACGAGCATCACCCAGTAGAGGGTGTTGAGGTCGTCCGCGTTCGGCGAATGCGCGCTCTGGGGGCTGAGGAAGCCGAGCAAGGCGGCGTGAGTCTATTAACTACCCCCGCTCGCTCGCCCCCGCCCGGCGATCCTGGCTGACCAGCCAAATTCGCCTCGCCGTCTGGCAGAATCGCGACGAGAGGCGAGGACGAAGGAGGATCAGGATGGCGCGGAACGGCCAGGCTCGGAACGGGACGGCGGCCAAGGCCCTTCGCCGGATGGCTGAGTCGGATCCCGAGCTGGCGGCCCGGTTGGTCGTTCAGTCGCTCCCCGCCGCGGCCGCGAACCTCCCGGAGGGCCTCAGCTACCGCCTCGAGCTCGATGGTGTCGGCGCCTGGACGGTGAGCTCGCTCGGCGGCCGGGCCAAGGTGGCCGAGGTGCTCGCGGGCGCCGATCTCAACGGTGAGGCGTTCGCCATCTCGACCGACCCGGCGACGCTGGCCCGCGTCGCCTCCGGGCGTAGCCCGCTGGGCGCGATGGCACGCGGCCGGATCAAGCTTCGCGGCCGGCGGCGCAAGGCGCTGGCGCTTCGCCGGCTCTCCGTGGACGCCGGTCCGCGCGACCTCGCCCGGCAGGGGCTGCCCGTCGACCCTGATCTCGTCTTCCGCTCCCTCGCCTACGCCATCGACCCGGAGTGGACCCGCGGCCACACCTTCGTGGTCGCCTACCAGCTGGTCGGCGAGGGTGGCGGGAGCTGGCGGGTCGAGGTCG
The DNA here is from genome assembly GCA_036505735.1 of Solirubrobacterales bacterium. Lineage (GTDB taxonomy): Bacteria > Actinomycetota > Thermoleophilia > Solirubrobacterales > 70-9 > DASUPK01. The sequence goes on along the minus strand of DASXSZ010000158.1, from coordinate 1,169 downwards.
ACGACGGCCGCGTGTCCGTCGAGCGCGGCCTCGGCCAGAGCCCGGACTCCATCGTCCGCATCCGATACACGGACTGGCTGCGGCTGCTCGCGGGTGAGATAACACCGTCCGATTCGATGAGGCTCGGGTACACCGAGGTGGAGGGACGGATCTTCCCCGTCACCCGGATGGGGCGTTGGATCGACCAGGCGGAGGGCATCGACGGCCCGGAGCTCGCCCGCGAGGAGCGCCAGCGTCTCGTCCAGGCCCGGAACGCCGGAAGCTGGGGGAGCAAGGTCAGCTCCAATGGCGCCTCGGCCGACGCCGGCGACCCCGCCGAGTCGCGCCGCCCGCGGGGCGGACTGATGAGCTACGAGCAGCTCTACGCCCTCTGGGAGCGGCAGAACTGGCGCGCGCACGAGCTCGACTTCTCGGTCGACCGCGAGCACTGGCTGGTCAGCCCGGCCGAGTCGCAGCGGCACACCGCCTTCAGCATCGGCAGCTTCTATGTCGGCGAGGAGCGGGTTACCGCCGACCTCGCGCCGTTCCTGCTGGCCGCGCCCAGCGGCGAGATCGAGGCCTTCCTGGCGACCCAGCTCGTCGACGAGATGCGCCACGCGGTCTTCTTCGACCGCTGGGCGAGCGAGGTGATGGGCCTCGAATCCGGCAGCTTCCGCGGCCGCCTGCACGAGATCGAGGATCGGATGCTCGGTCCCTGGCACTTCCTCTTCGACGATGGGCTGCGCGGCGTGGCCAGGCGCCTGCTGGCCAGTCCCGACGACCTCGCGCTGTTCGTCGAGGGGATCGTCACGTACCACATGGTCACCGAAGGGGTCCTGGCGATGCCGGGCCAGCGGATCATGATCCAGTACACCGGCGATCACGACCTCTACCCGGGCTTCAACGAGGGCTTTCGCCTGGTCGAGCAGGACGAGCACCGGCACATCGCCTTCGGCGTGCGCTTCCTGAAGGACGTCTGCGACGAGCGGCCCGAGATGAAACAGGTCGTCCTACGCCGGCTGACCGAGCTGCTGCCGAAGGCGGCGGAGGTCTTCTGCCCGCCCGAGGCCGATGACCCCTCGGACTTCTTCTCCTTTGGCCATCACTCCTCGCAGATCTATGGCTTCGCCTACCAGGCGCTGAAGCGCCGGATGGCCGCGATCGGGATCGAGATCCCGCCGCCCGAGGAG
>DASXSZ010000157.1:0-2158 GCA_036505735.1 Solirubrobacterales bacterium | reverse complement strand
GATCGCGGTGTTGCTGATCGACCTCGATCGATTCAAGGTGATCAACGACAGCCTCGGCCACCACGCGGGCGATGAGGTGCTCGTCGCGGTTGCCAAGCGGCTCCTGGCCTCGAGCCGGGCGAGCGACACGGTGGCCAGGCTGGGCGGGGATGAGTTCGTCGTCCTCCTCGAGGAGAACATCACCGAGGACGATGCGATCGTCGTGGCCAAGCGCGTCCTCGCGATCCTCCATGAGCCGCTCCTCGCCCAGGGCCACGAGGTGTCGGTCGGCGGAAGCATCGGGATCGCGTTCAGCAGTGGGGACTCTCCGACCTCGACCGATGACCTCCTCCGGGACGCGGATGCGGCGACGTACTACGCCAAGGGGCGGGGCCGGGATCGATACGAGGTCTTCGAACCCTCGATGCACGCCCGCGCCGTCCAGCGGCTCGAGCTCACGACCGAGCTCCATCGGGGGCTGCGGAACGGGGAGTTCGTGCTTCACTACCTCCCGATCTGGGAGCTGGCGGACCGGACCCTCATCGGGGTCGAGGCCCTGGTCCGTTGGAACCATCCGCGCCGCGGGCTCCTCCCGCCCACGGACTTCATCCCCGCGGCCGAGCAGACGGGGGCGATCGTCGCGCTGGGTGATTGGGTTTTCGCAGAAGCGTGCCGGCAGGTGAAAGCCTGGAACGACGCCTACCCGGGCCGCTCGCTGTCGCTGAGTGTGAACGTCTCGCCTCGGCAGTTGCTCGACCCGGACCTGGTCCAGAGGCTCCGAACGGCGCTCACCGACAACGGGCTCGACCCGAGCTCGATGACCCTGGAGATCAACGAGGGCGCCTTGCTGCAGAACGTCGAGGAGGCCAGGCACCGGCTCCGAGAGCTGAAGTCCCTCGGGGTGCGCCTGGCGATCGACGACTTCGGCACCGGTTCGTCGTCCCTGGGGGTCCTGCGGGAGTTCCCGATCGACGCGCTCAAGATCGACCGGACGTTCGTCCGTGGGATGGTCGAAGATCCCGCGGAGGGGTCGACCCTCGTCCGAGCGATCCTGGGTTTGGCCCGGGCGCTCCACCTCGAGGTCGTCGCCGAGGGGATCGAGCTCCCGGAGCAGCTCGACGGGCTTCGGGAGTCCGGCTGCGAGTCGGGTCAGGGCTTCCTCTTCGCGACGCCGGTCGTGGCCGACGAGATCGGGTACCTGCTCGGACAGTCGGAGGGGGCCGATCGCATCGTGTCGCGATGAGGGTGCCCAGCGCCCGAGCGCCCATTCGAGCCCCCCTCGGCGGGCTGAGGGCAGGTTCGTGCTCGGCCCAGATTGGGTATCGATCCCGTGTTCCCGACACGAGGAGGCGCGCACGATGGGCATGACCGGGACGATGAGGGGTTACGGCTCCGCGGCTCGCTTCAAGGCCGAGGCCGCCGGGCACCGCATGAAGGATCGGATGGTCGAGAAGCGCCTGGACCGCTCCAGCCAGGAGGCGGAGCGTCTCCGGCTCGAGAACCAGCTGCTGCGCGACGAGGTGGAGGAGTCCCGGACCGAGCATCACCGGATCCTCGACCTGCTCGAGGAGCGCATGCAGCAGGATGAGCACGAGGACGCGAGGGAGCATTCACACAAGGGCCGCTGGATGCTCTTCCTGCTCGCGCTCGGCGGCGGCGTCTACGCGCTCATCCGAAGAATGCGCGACGAGGGGACGACCTGGGAGACGGGTTCGGGCACGACCGCCTGACCCCGCGCGAGCTCTCATCGTTTCCGCCGGCGGCGCGGCGACGACGGCCGGCGCTACAGTCGGAACGATGGACTTCGCCCCGACCGAGCTCGAGTTCATCGCCGACCCGTACCCGGCCTACGCCTGGCTCCGCCAGCGGGAGCCGGTCCACTACGACGAGGCCACCGATCACTGGCTGATCTCGCGGTACGAGGGCGTGAACGCCTTGCTGCGCGATCGTCGATTCGGGCGCACCTACCGGCACCTGGCCTCGCACGCCGAGATGGGCCACCCGGATCCGCCCGAGTGGCACGCGCCCTTCTGGGACCTGATCAACGCGGGGATCCTGGACATGGAGCCGCCGAACCACACCAGGGTGCGGCGGCTCGTCGCGAAGGCGTTCACTCCGCGGTTCGTCGAGGGGCTGCGACCGCGCGTGCAGGCGATCATGGACGGCCTCGTCGAGGAGC
>DASXSZ010000156.1:0-2640 GCA_036505735.1 Solirubrobacterales bacterium | reverse complement strand
CGCACCTGCGGGAGAGTGAGAGGAGCCGTAGAATGCTCCCGAATAGGTACTGATGGCGAGCACAACGCTGCGAGCGGTGCTGCCCAAGCCGCTGACGGACGAGGTGCGGCGGCTGGGCGAGCGCTACGGCATCCGCAACATCCGCGTCTTCGGCTCCTTCGCCCGCGGCGATGCTCGGCCAGAGAGCGACCTCGACCTCCTCGTGGAGTACGTGCCAGGAGAGTCCGGCTTCGCCTTCGTCCACTTCTGCCAGGAGGTCGAAGAGCTGCTGGGGCGCAAGGTGGACGTGGTGACCGAAGACAGCCTGCATCCTTTGATTCGGGACAAGGTCCTCGCCCAGGCCGTCCCGCTCTGATGAGCGAGCGCGACGAAGCGCTCTACCTCACCGACATCGTCGAGGCAATCGACCAGATCCTCGCCTACACCTCGGCCGGTCGCGACGTGTTTTTCTCCGATCGCATGATCCAGGATGCGGTGGTCCGCAATCTCGAGATCATCGGCGAGGCGGTCAAGGGCCTGAGCGAGACAACCCGGCAGGCGCATCCCGAGGTCCCTTGGAAGGCGATCGCCGGCACCCGCGACCGCGTGATCCACGGCTACTTCAAGGTAAGCATCAAGATCGTCTGTCAAATCGTGGAGAAGGAGCTACCGATGCTGCGCAGCCAGATCGCAGGCCTGCTCTCCGCCTGAGCCTGCGGCACAGCATCCCGTAACCCTCCGTGATGATCGGAGAGGCATGCAGAACCGCCGCCAAGCCTCCGATGATGAGGTGGCGGACCTGGTGCCGGTCTAGGATCGCGATGAGCTGTTCGGCCCTTAGGCTCACCGGGGCGGAACAGCAGCCTCAGCAGGCGCGGGATGGTCAGGACGACGTGACGATGCGGGACCGGCTCGAGTACTCGCTCCACTACCGCCCGCAGCGGACCGTGCGTCTTGGCGAACCGCTCCGGATAGACGCGCAGGAACTCCTCGAGGTGCTGTTCAACCAGCCGGAAGAGCGGGGACTCCCGCGGCCGCCCGCGGCCGGTACACCCGCGCACAGATCTCCACGCCAGCCCACCGCCCGGCGGGAAAGACCGGCGCGAATCAAGGCGAGTTAGATATGAGGCACCTAGACTAGAGAGACATCGCGATCAGCAGGAATGGCGCCCAGAACCTGATCAAGTGGAGCGTGAGGCCGCGAAGAGAATCGCCGGGATCGCCGCTACTGTCCGGCTTCGAGTTTCTTCCAGCCCGCCACATAGTCGTCGACGTTGGCGGCGGTGACGACGTCGACCCCGGAGTCGACGATCGGGGAGGGCGGCCGCTTGCCGGCCTTGATGTCGGCCAGGAGCCGGACCGATTCGCTGCCCCAGCCGAAGTACTTCTGGCCGATCAGCACCTGCACCTTGCCTTCCCTGAGCAGGTCCGGGGCGGGCGGGATGGTGTCGAATGAGATGAACTTCGTGCGCGTGGGATCCACGGCCTGGAGCGCGTTGCGCGTGAAGACCGGCCAGCCCCGACCGAGATCCAGGCCCAGGTCGGGATAGCGGTTGGTGCCGGAGGCGATGATCTCGGCGCAGCGGACCGGGTCCTCCTTGATGTCGTAGACCTCCACCACCTGGATCCCGGGGTGGCGGTCGAGCACCGAACGAGCCCCTTCGAGCCGGCGCTGCAGGTTGACGGCGCCCACGCTGGTCACGATCGCGACCTTGCCCCGGCCCGAGACGAGCCGCGCTGTCTCTTCGCCCATGATCCGGCCGGCGGCCAGGTCGTCGACGCCGTAGAAGGCCACGCGCCTGGATTTGGGCGCGTCGGCGTCCCGGGTGACGACGGGGATCCCCGCCTCGATCGCGCGGTCAATGGTCTGGGTCAGGAAATCGCCGTTGAGGCAGGAGATAGCGATGCCGTCCACGTGCTGGGTGATGAAGGACTCCAGGATCTCCTTCTGCCGAAGCTGGTCGGCATTCTCCGGCCCGCGCCAGATCACCTCGTTGCCCAGGCGTCGCGCCATGCGCTCGGTCCCGACGCGCGCGTAGTTGAAGACGGGCAGGTCCAGCGACTTCGGCATCACGGCGAAGCGGTATTTCGGGGCGGCGCTCTGCCCGCCACCACAACCGAGAAGGGTCAGGGCAACCGCCAGGATGGCGCCGCTCGATCCGATCGCTCGCATAAGTCCTCCCTACTTGCCACGCCTCGCCAGGAGCTGGTCCATCACGATGATGACGATGACGACGAGTCCCACGATGAGCCGGTCGTAGAAGGTGGCGCCGGGGATCTGGGGCAGGGCGTTGCGGAGCACGCCGAAGATGAGGGTCCCGAGCACGGCACCCAGCACCGAGCCTCGGCCTCCCGAAAGGCTGGCTCCGGCCATCACGGCCGAGGCGATGATGTCCAGCTCGTAGCCGGTGGCCAGGTTGTCCGACACCCGCTGCAGGCCGCCGGCGTCGTCCTCGAGGAGCAGGACGCTCACGCGGGGTGGCGTGGTCGAGTCGCCCGCCGGCGCATCTCCGCCGCCAGCCTCCCGTTCACGCCGCGCGCCGCCGTCGACGGACGGCGACCGGTCGTGCGAAGCGGCTTTCATCGCCGTTCGCCTCCTGGCTGCGAACCAGCTTGGAACGATGTCATTTTCGAGGTAGACGCTGGATGCGCCGCGTCAAG
>DASXSZ010000155.1:0-3780 GCA_036505735.1 Solirubrobacterales bacterium | reverse complement strand
GACCAGCTGCCCGATCCGCCCGAAGCCGAGAACGCCGAGCGTCTTGCCGTAGAGCTCGGTCCCCTTGAAGCTGGCGCGGTCCCACTTGCCGCCGGCGAGGGAGGCGTGCGCCTGCGGGATGTTGCGGCAGAGCGCGAGCATCAGCGCCATCGCGTGCTCCGCCGCGGCGATCGAGTTCGCCTCCGGCGCATTGGCGACGACGATCCCGCGCTTGGTCGCGGCGTCCACGTCGACGTTGTCCACTCCCGTGCCGGCGCGCCCGATCACCTTGAGCCGTTCGGCCCGTTCGATCAGGTCCGGCGTCAGCTTGGTGGACGAGCGGATGAGGATCCCGTCGAACTCGCCGATCCGCTGCTCGAGCTCCGGGCCGTCCCAGTCGAGACCGAGCTCCACGTCGAAGCGCTCGCGCAGCAACTCGACGCCGGCGTCGGCGATCTTCTCCTTGACCAGCACCTTGGCCTTGTCGTTCACGGTCTTCTCGCTGGTCCTAGGCGACCGGCTCGGGTGCGCGTCCGGTCTCGGCGAAGACCCGCTGCGCCGCGCCCGCGGCGGCGCCGGGCTCCACCTCGTGGCCGAGGTCGCGCAGGGCGGACTCGAGGGCCGTCAGCGCGGTCACGATGTCGAAGGCGCCGTAGTAGCCGCAGTGGGCGATGCGGACGATCTTGCCCTTGAGCTGGCCCTGCCCGCCCGCGGCGGTCACGCCGTAGCGGTCCCGCATGAGCTTGGGAACCTTGGCTCCATCCAGCGAATCCGGGAGGCGCGCCGCGGTAAGCACGTTCGCGTCCGGGTTGTCCGGCCCGAAGCGCTCGAGCCCCAGCGCCTCGATCCCGGCCCTGGCCGCCCGGGCGAGGATCCCATGGCGCTCAAAGACACGCTCGAGGCCCTCGCGTTCGATCAGCTCGAGGGCGACGTCGAGCGCGCGCCAGAGCGTCACGGCGGGGGTGAACGGGCTGTTGGGCGGCTCCTCCGCCTGGCCCTTCGCCGTCTTCGCCCAATCGAAGTAATAGCGGCGGCCCGGTGTCTCGGCGGCGAGCGCCATCGCGCGCTGGTTCACCGAGGCGAAGGCGAGCCCCGGCGGGCACATAAGCGCCTTCTGCGAGCCGGCGATGACCACGTCGACCCCCCATTCGTCCTGCGGGAGGTCGACCGCGCCGATCCCCGAGATCGCATCGACGCAGATAACAGCGCCGTGGTCGTGTGCGACCGCGGTCAGGGCGCGAACGTCGTTGACGACCCCGGTCGAGCTCTCCGACTGCGTGGTGAAGACCGCGCGCGGCGGGCGCTTCATCCCCTTGATCGCGTCGTCGAGCTCGTCCGGTGAGATCGCGGTGCCCCACTCGACGTCGAGGTGCTCGGCGTCCCCGCCGAAGGCCTGGCAGAGCTCAAGCCAGCGCTCGCCGAACTTTCCGCAGGACGCGACCGCGACCGGCTCGCCCGGGCCGACGAGGTTGGAGACCGCCGACTCCATCGCACCGCTTCCGGAGGCGGCGAACGAGAGGACCTGGTTTTCGGTCTGGAAGACCGCGGGCAGCCGGCCGAGCGCGCGCTCGTAGACCTCGACGAACCCGGGAGCCCGGTGATAGAGGATCGGCTCGGCCATCACCTGGCTGACCGCAGGTGGGAGGGGAGTCGGCCCGGCGGCCATCAGGTACTGCTTGATGTATGGGTTGGCTGATTCGGTCACTTACTGGTGGGCTACCTAGCCTCCGCGCACAGGGTATTAAGCAGCGACGCTGGACTGCCCTCCGTCGCGTCGGATAGTGTGGCCACGCGTCCGAAAGGCTGGCTCGCCCGGGGGCGTGTAAATCCCCGAGACCTCGACCTGGGAGAGAATATGTACCCAATCAGTTACGAGGCGGATGCCGCCCTGGAGGGCCGGAACCGCCTCACGTCGTTCTTCCGATACATCGTCGCGATCCCGTGGTTGATCGTCGCCGGCATCTACGGCTTCATAGCCGAGATCGTCGCGGTGATCGCCTGGTTCGCGATCGTGTTCACCGGTCGTTACCCGGACGGTCTCTACAACTTCAATGCGGGCTACTTGCGCATGATCGGCAGGGTGAACGGGTTCGAGTACCTGCTCACCGACGCCTGGCCGCCCTTCGGAGGTGACCAGGCGCCCGACTATCCGGTCCGGATCGGCGTCCCGCCGGCGCTCGACCAATACGACCGTCTCAAGACAGGGCTGCGCCTAATCATCGGCATCCCGGTCTGGTTGCTGGCGATCGTGCAGGCGATCATCCTGAGTGTCTGCGCGCTGATCGCCTGGTTCGCGATTCTGTTCACGGGCAAGCTCCCCGAGGGGCTGTTCAACCCGATTCGGTCGGCCTCGGCGTACCTGACCCGGGCGACCGGCTACTTCCTGCTGCTGACCGAGGACTGGCCTCCGTTCTCCTACGAGGAGGGCGGCGCAACGCCGCCGGCCGGCCAGATCGGCAGCGAGTCCGAGACCCGCAGGCCTGAGGCCATGTAGCGCATTCGCTTGGTTGGGGCCCGGCCGGACGGCCGGGCCTCGATCCGCGCCTGACGGCTAGTCGTCGATCCAGGGCATCATCGCCCGGAGATCCTTGCCGACCCGCTCCACCTGGGAGCCGGCGGCCTCCTCCCGCATGCGCTGGAAGTTCTCCTGGCCCGCCTCGTTCTCGGCGATCCACTCCTTGGCGAACTCGCCTGACTGGATGTCGGCGAGGATCTTCTTCATCGCCTGACGGGTGTCGTCGGTGATCACCCTCGGGCCCCGGGTCATGTCGCCGTACTCGGCCGTGTTCGAGATCGAGTGGCGCATCCCCCGGATGCCGTGCTCGTACATCAGGTCGACGATCAGCTTGAGCTCGTGCAGGCACTCGAAGTAGGCGAGGCGCGGGTCGTAGCCGGCCTCGACAAGGGTCTCGAAGCCGGCGTGCACCAGCTCGGTCGCACCGCCGCAGAGAACCGCCTGCTCGCCGAACAGATCGGTCTCGGCCTCGTCCTTGAAGGTGGTCTCGATGATGCCGGCACGGCCGCCGCCGATGCCGGAGGCGTAGGCCAGGACCTGGTCTCGGGCGGTGCCGGTGGCGTCCTGGTGGACCGCCATCAGGCAGGGCACGCCCTGTCCCTCGACGAACTCTCGCCGGACGAGGTGCCCGGGCCCCTTCGGCGCCACCATGCCGACGTCGACGCCCGGCGGGGGCGCGATCTGCCCGAAGCGGATCGCGAAGCCGTGGGCGAACATCAGCAGGTTGCCGTCCGCGATCCCATCGGCAATCTCCTCCCGCCAGATCTGCGCCTGCTTCTCGTCGGGCAGCAGGATCATCACCACGTCGCCGCGGCTGGCCGCATCGGCCACGTCGAGGACCTCGAGGCCCTCTCCTTCCGCATCGGCGCGGCTCGAGGAGTCGGGTCGCAGACCGACCAGCACACCGACTCCGGCGTCCTTCAAGTTGAGCGCGTGGGCATGGCCCTGGGAGCCGTAGCCGAGGATGGCGACGGTCTTCCCCTCGAGAACCGAGAGGTCTGCGTCCTTGTCGTAGAGGACTTCGTTGGCGGGCACGAGGCGCCGGATCCTACAGACAGCGCTCAGGCGCGCCGGCGGATCAGGAGCCGGCCAGCCCCACCAGCTCGGCGCGAATCAGCTTCCCCGACTGGGTCCGGGGCAGGGTCGCGACGAAGTCGACGCGCTTCGGCACCTTGTAGGGCGCCAGCGAGGCCGAGCAGTGCGATCGCAGCTCCTCCTGGCTCGCCTCGCTGCCTCCATTCAGCACGACGAGGGCGCAGACGGCCTCCTGCCACTCAGGGTCGGGG
>DASXSZ010000154.1:0-8382 GCA_036505735.1 Solirubrobacterales bacterium | reverse complement strand
CGGCATCATCGGCGAGACGAAACGGGCGATGGAGGCTGTTCTACCTCGCAATCGCGCGAACGTCGCCAAACATCCCCGGCATAACCTCGTGCTCATCAGCTGTTCCTCAAAGGCGCTGCCGATTCTCTTCCCGCAACATGGTCCGGGCCGAAAGCACAGCCGACAGATACAGCTTGCGTCGTGGCAAAGCACGATCGCGTTCGTCCACGCAGAGGAACTTATTCGGGGGCTCATCCATTCAGATGGCTGCCGCTTCGTCGCTCGCCAGCCACGAAATGGAAAGGTCTACCGCTACTCGCGGTACTGCTTCAGCAACAAGTCGCGCGACATCATGAGGATCTTCTGCGAGCACCTCGACCTGCTTGCGGTCAATTGGACCCTGACCGATCCGGAGCAGGCCCAGGTGGCCCGTCGCGAGTCCGTAGAACTGCTTGATCGGGTCGTTGGCCCGAAGCGGTAGCTACGCCGAGATCGCGAGCGAGTGGTCCTCGAGTGCCTTGGCTAAGAGGTCGCGAAGCTGGTCGCGCTCGGATGCGTCGAGCTTGCCGAGCACCTCGTCCTCCAGGGTCTCCAGCTCATTCTCCGCCTTCTCGAGGGCCCTGTAGCCCTTGGGGGTGATCTCGACGATGTGCCGGCGGCGATCCTCCGGATCCCGCGTCCGCGCGATCAGGCCTTCATCCTCGAGCCCGTTGAGCAGGATCACGCAGTTGTTGGCGTCCATCATCATCGTCTCGGCAAGCTTCTGCTGGGTCGCCCGGCCCGACTCCCGCAGGTAGACGAGCGCCACGAACTCCTTGATCTTGATTCCGATCAGCTCAGGGACGGCGCGCCGGTAGATGACCCGCGAGAGGCGGGTCAGCAGGTTCATCGAGCCCGCAACTGATGGAGCTTGCGTAGTCATCTCTCCCCAATCGTAGCCTGCCTCGTGGATCATCCTTCATCATAGGATAATCCTTGATATAGTGATGATCCTCGTGGAGACTACCGACAAGACCATAGCGCGCCGGTCCGACCGGCGCAGGTGGATCGCTCTCTTCGTTGTCTGCCTGGGACAGCTGATGATCATCCTCGACACGACGATCGTCAACGTCGCGCTCCCCTCGATCCAGTCGGACCTCGGCTTCAGCCAGTCGAGCCTCACCTGGGTGATCGACGGCTACCTGATCACCTTCGGCAGCCTGCTGCTCTTCGCCGGGCGACTCGGCGACCTCTTCGGCCGCAAGCGGGTCTTCCTGGCGGGAATCGCGGCCTTCGTCGCCGCCTCGATGCTCTGCGGGCTCGCCCCGAGCGCGGGCACGCTCGTCGTCGCCCGCTTCCTGCAGGGCGCGGCTGCCTCGCTGGCGTCCGCGGTGATCATCGCGATCATCGCCGTGGAGTTCCCCGAGCCGGCCGAGCGCGCCAAGGCGATGAGCCTCTACACCTTCGTGATCGCGGGCGGGGCCTCACTCGGCCTGCTGCTCGGCGGGGTCCTCACCGAGGCGATCAACTGGCACTGGATCTTCTTCGTCAACCTCCCCATCGGGGCAGTCGCCTACTTCCTCGGGCGGGCCCTGATCGCGGAGAACGAGAGCATCGGCATCGGAGAGGGCGTGGACTGGCTCGGCTCGGTGTTGATCACGGGCGCCGCGCTGGTCGGCATCTACGCGCTCGTCAAGATCCCGGAGTGGGGCTGGACCGGGGGCCGGACACTCGGGCTCGTCGCAGCCGCGCTCGCGCTGCTCGCCGCCTTCACCGCGCTCGAGTCGCGGATCCGGAATCCGATCATGCCCCTGCGCGTGCTCGGCCTGCGCACGCTGGTCACCGCGAACCTGGTCCGCGGCTTCCTCGTCACGGGCGCCTATTCCACCTTCTTCCTCGGCTCGCTCTACTTCCAGCACGTGCGGGGGATGAGCGCGATCCAGATCGGGCTCGCCTTCTTGGCGATGAGCGTCTCCCTCGCGGCCATGTCATCCGGGCTGTCAGCCCGGCTCGTACAGCGCTTCGGCCCCAAGCGGACGCTGGTCGGCGGAATCGCCGGGCCGGTGGTCGGCCTCCTGCTCTTCTCGCAGGCGGGCGAGTCCACGCCGTACTTCCCGACGATCTTCGCGGCCTTCGCCTTGCTCGGCCTCGGCTTCGGAGCCGCCAACCCACCGTTGATGATGATCGCGATGGACGACGTGCCCGCCCGCGATGCCGGTCTCGCCTCCGGGACGATCCAGGTTTCGATCCAGCTGTCCGCCGCTGTCGGCCTGGCGGCGCTCGGCACGGTCGCCACCGACCGCACGCAGGCTCTCGCCGCGGCCGGGGAGAGCGCCACGGCGGCGCTCAGTGGCGGCTATCACCTCGCCTTCCTGATCGCGGCTGGGGCGGCGGCGGTCGGCATCGCGATCGCGGCGCTGGCCCTCCACTCGCCGCCGCCCCAGATCCAGGCGGTGCCGGACGAGGAGGCGGGGGACGCGGTTCACGCCGACGTCGCCGAGCCGCAGGCCGCTTAGGCAAGGCTTAGGCCGGTCGACGACAATCACGCTGCTTCGAGGAGAGATCCCCCCGCAAATAGCGGCCTAATCGCGCGCTTGAGCTCCGGATTTCGCGGGGATTAAGCGGCCCGCGAGCGCAACCGAACCGCTGCTACCGTGTTCACGGGTGGCAGGGGAGAGCCGCCGCTTCGCAGTCCCACCCGGTCTTGGAAGCCTCAACTCTCACACACGCACAGCGACGCGGGCTATTCACCCGGCGCTCGCCCCTCCTTCGCTTCCAGGACGATGCCAACCTCGTCGCTCTCACCCGCAAGGGCCAGCAGCATGCCTTCGACGCGCTGGTCGAGCGCTACCAGGCGCGGCTCCTCGGCTTCTGCCGCCAGATGCTCGGCTGCACCGAGGACGCCGAGGACGTCCTCCAGGAGGTCTTCGTCGCCGCCTACAACGCGATGGTCGCGGACGAGCGGCCGATCGCGGTCCGGCCCTGGCTCTACCGGATCGCCCGCAACCGCTGCCTCAACCACCTTCGTAAGCCGACCGCGGACGGACAGGACACGATGGATACCCACCCCCACATGAACGGGGTGACCACCCACGAGCGGGTCCAGAACCGCGAGGAGTTCCGCAGTCTGCTCGCCGACGTCGGCAAGCTCCCCGAGACCCAGCGCTCGGCCCTGCTGCTCCGCGAGATCGACGCGATGAGCTACGAGGAGATCGCCCAGGCGATGGACACCACCGTCCCGGGCGTCAAGAGTCTGCTCGTCCGCGCGCGGATCGCTCTCGCGGAGTCGAGCCAGGCCCGTCAGCTGACCTGCGATGAGGTTCGCCTCGAGCTCGCCGAGGCGGCCGAGGGCCTCGCCAAGGTCTCGGGGCCCGTTCGCCGCCACATCAAGGGCTGCGACGCGTGCCGCGAGTTCCGCACCCAGCTTCGCTCCGACACCAGGGCGCTCGCCGCGATCTTCCCGGCAGGGCCGCTGCTCATCATCAAGGGCGCGCTGCTCGCCAAGCTCAGCGGCCTGTTCGGCGGCGGTGGCGGCGGCGCCGCGGCCGGTGCGGGCGGCGGCGGCGCCGCCGGCGCGGGAGCAGGGGCCGGGGCCGCCGGAGCGGGGGCGGGAGCCGCCGGAGCCGGAGCCGCCGGGGCCGGTGCGGCGGGCGCCGGAGCGGCCGGCGCCGGAGCCGCGGCGGCAGGCGGCACGGCCGCCACCGGCGCGGCTGTCGGTGGAGCGGCCGCGGCGGGTGGCGCGGCGGCAGGAGGCGGAGCCGCAGCTGCGGCGACCGGCGCGGCGGCCGCGATCGGCACCAAGGCGGCCGCAGGCCTGGCCACGGCGGCGATCATCGCCGGCGGCGCCGCGGAGATCCAGCAAGTCACCGACCACCAAACTTCCAAGGCTCCCGCGAAGCACCGCACCGTCGACCGTGGCGAGCCCGTGCAGATCAACAGCCCGCCCAAGCCCGACCCGGCGGCCGCGGATCAAGCCGCCGCGCAGACCGCGCCGCCCGGCACCGAGCCGACCACCCCACCGCCCGCGACCGTGACCGTTCCGCCGCAGACGACCGATCCGGCCGCGGCCGCCAGTACGTCGACGGACGGGACGACGGCGGTCACGACCGGGAGGCGGAAGCATCACAAGAACGCGGTCGCCAACAGCGACTCGCAGGTGACGACCACCCCACAGTCGGGACCCGTGACCACCAACGTCGAACCGGCGACCTGCGATGCGAACGGCGACGGCGTCACCGATCCGGGCGCGCCCACCACCTGCAGCCCGGACGGCTCGACCGTCACCACCGGCGTCGAGCCGGGCTACGTCGCCCCGGCGCCCTACACGGACCCGGCTAAGGACAAGGTCGCCCCCAAGAAGAAGGTCAGGCGGAAGCGGGCACGAGCCCGATGACCTTCAGCCGCCGGGTGAGGGCCTGCGCCGCGAAGGCGTGACTCTCCTCGCGGGTGAAACCGAAGTACTCCAGGTCCTCTGACTCGTCCCACGGCGGGTCGATCACGCCATCCGCGATCGGCAGCGACTCGTTGAGCATGTTCTGGATCACCTCGCGGTAGCGGTCGTCCTCCTTCACGCACTCGCTGAGGAAGCGAACGCCGAAGGCGATGTGCCGGTGCTCGTCCCGGGCGACGTTCGAGAAGCCCTCGACGAAGCCGGGCAGCGTGCCCATCCGCTCGTTGAAGTCGATGATGTTGTGCTGGCCCGTGAGGGCCAGCATTCCCTCGATCACCATGTGGTAGAGCGTGATCGCCTCGACGAACGCGTCGCGGTCCCCGGGATCCCGGCCGAGGCGGTCGACCCGGTCCTTGAGCAGCCCGTCGAAGAGCTCCCTGAACGCCTGGTTCAGGTGCTTGTCGAGCGCCACCAGCCGCTGGGAGAGCTCGGTCGCATCCTCGAGCACGCCCACCTCGCTGAAGAAGCGGTCGAAGAACCGCACATGCCGTGCCTCGTCGGCGATCTGCGTCGAGAGGAAGAGGCGCTGCGGCTCGGTGGGGGCGGCCCGCATGATCGGGCCGAGCTCGTCGGCGACCTTCTGCTCGCCGATGAAGAAGCTGGATAGGCCGTACATCCGCTGGAACCGCTCCTTCTCCGGGATGCGCTCGTGCCAGTCGATCCGGTCCTGAGAGAAGTCGAGGTCCTGGGTCGCCCACTGCTGGCGCTCCCAGAGGTTGTAGAGCTGCGTGTAGTCGAGCAGCTTGATCTGACTGCGGTCGCCCTCCTGCAGGGCCGGGTCAGAGGTGGCCTTGAAGTCCTCCCGCGTCGTCCTCGACCGCGTCGCGTCCTTCGCCTCGACTGGCTCCATCGGATCTCCTCTCCTGAGCGTTGCTCCTCGGCCCCACACTAGCGAACTGGCTGGCTGGCCAGTTTCCGCCGGCGGATCCGTCGGCGGGAGGGGTCACGATTCGATGAAGACCAACGAGGACTGAGTGAGAACGGTGAATCCCTGGAGGGTCGGAAATCGCATCGTCGGCCTGGACCCCGAGCTGCGGCGGGTCTGGATCGGGGGTCAGCGGCTCCACCACGGGCTGACGGGGATCGCCGTCGCGACCGCCGGCCTGGCCCAGCTCGCCATCCGGCGAAGCGAGGCGAACCGGGCGATCGCCTGGGCCCTCGCCGGCGGCGTGCTGATCGTGCACGACTGGAAGGACCGCTCGGCCTGGTTCCGGCGCGGCCCCCAAACATGAGACGGGTTGCTCCTCGCTTCGCTGCGGAGCACCCTGGCATCAACTAGACGCTCAGCGACTCCCCCGGCGCCAGCACGGCGACCTTCGACTTCGTCTTCGACTCGACGTCGGACTTGAACGCCTCCGCATCCGTCTCGATCGCCGGGTAGGTGTTGTAGTGGACCGGGATCACCGTGTCCGCCCCGACGAACTCCGCGGCGACGACGGCATCGTGGCGATCCATCGTGTAGTGCCCCCCGATCGGGATGAACGCGATCTCCACCGGCGTCCGCTCGGCGATCAGCTTCAGGTCGCTGAACAACGCCGTGTCACCGAGGTGGTAGAGCGTCTTGCCGGCGAAGTTGATCACCAGGCCGCCGGCCGGCCCGGTCACGGTCCCCGGCGTCGGGCTGAAGGGCCTCTCCTCGGAGCCTGCCCAGGTGCTCGAGTGGAACGCCTGCACCACCTTCACCCAGCCCCAGTCGAACTCGACGGTGCCGCCGAAGTTGGGGTCGGTGAAGTCCTCGATCCCCTGCTCGTCGAGGATATTGGCGAGCTCCGAGTGGGCGACGAACGACGCACCCGTCCGCTTGCCGACCGCGACGGCGTCGGCGGTGTGGTCGATGTG
The DNA here is from genome assembly GCA_036505735.1 of Solirubrobacterales bacterium. GTDB lineage: Bacteria > Actinomycetota > Thermoleophilia > Solirubrobacterales > 70-9 > DASUPK01. The sequence continues at coordinate 2,135 of DASXSZ010000154.1, read as the reverse complement.
GCCGTGGGTGAGAAGCACGTGGGTGGGGTCGACGTCCTCGGCGGTCAGCTCGGCTGCCGGGTTGTTCGGCTTCAGGAAGGGGTCGATCAGGATCCGGGTGTCGCCGTCCACCAGCTCGACGGTTGAGTGGCCGAGGTAGTTGATCTCCATCTGGTCAGTCCTCCTTCGTCGGTTCTGTTCCCTGCTCCTGCAGCCGCTCGGCGAGCGCCCAGCCGACGGCCACGCCGACCATCATCCCCATGCGCGTCTCCTCGGCGAGGAGCGTCCGGACCGCGGCCAGGCGGGCCTCCTCACTCGGCGTCGTGGTCGCCTTCAGGACCTCTGCTTCGTGCGACTCCCCGAACCAGCCCCCGGCGCCCAGCGCCTCGGCGAGGATTCGCTGCAGCCGCGGCGCAGCGCGGGCGACCTGTCGCTCGGTCTCCCGGAACACCCCGGGATCCGAGATCGCCTCGATGGCGGCGTCGATCTGCTCGTCGCTGTAGCGGCCCGCCGTCACCGGGGGAACATACCCGGGTGCGGCCGAGGTCAGCCCGCGCGCCGCTCCCACATCTGGAGCTCGCCGTAGTCGCGGTAGCCGAGCCTCTCGTAGACCGGATAGCCAAGCTTGGTGGCCTGCAGGGTGGTGGTCTGGAGCCCCTGCTCCCTTGCGTCGGCGAGCGCCCGAGCGCAGAGCCTGGCCGAGACCCCTCTCCCCCGGCCCTCCGGGAGGACGGCGACGTAGACGAGCTCGCAGTCGGTCCCGTGGGTGAACGCCCCGGCGCAGCCGATCGGCTCGCCGTCCCGGTAACCGATGTAAGTGCGCATGGCCGCGGGGTCGCCGGTGATCACGGGGAAGTCCCCGGGCGCGAAGCCATAGGCGACCTCATTCATCTGCGAGACGAGCTCGTACCCGGGCTCTTCGCGGATCTCGAGCTCCGGGTCCGGTGCCGGCGCCCTCAGGTCGCCGATCGGCATCGCCATCGCCGTGGGCGTGGCATCCAGCCGGTGGCCCGCCGCCTCGAGCCCCTCGATCGCCCCGGTGTCCGCCTCCGGCACCCAGACGGTCCACGCGGTCACGCCGGCGTCCGCGTATGCCTCGGCTAGCGAGTCGAGGCGGCCCAGGAGCCGTTCGGGATCGGAGTAGAGGACCGAGTTGAAGAAGGAACGCCGCGGCGAGGCGGGGACGATCGCCGCGAAGACCTCGTCCTCGTCGTGAACCCACCCGCCGCAGCCCTCCGCCAGGAGGCGCCAGAAGGGCGGCATCGAGGAGCGAACCAGGTCGAGCCAGGCCGCGTCGTCGGTGGGCACGCTCATGTGCCCGGGGCCTATCGCTTACGGGCCAGGGTGACGCCGTCAGCGATGCCGAGCATCGCCACGTCGACCCGATCGTCGGCCGCGATCCTGTCGTTGAGCTCGGCCATCACGGCCGTTCCCTCGTCGTCCTCCGGCGGATCTACGACCGTGCCCTCCCGGAGGGTGTTGTCGATCATTATCAGGCCGTTCGGGTGGAGCAGCCGCAAGCACTCCTCGTAGTAGTCGGGGTAGCCGACCTTGTCGGCATCGATGAAGGCGAAATCGAAGGCGCCTTCGTCGAGGCCCCGGAGCGTCTCGATCGCCGGGCCCACCCTGATCTCGACCCGGTCGGCGAGCCCGGCCCGGGTCACGTGCTGGTGCGCCCGCTCGGCGTACTCCTCGTTCAGCTCGCAGCAGATCAGCCTGCCGTCATCGGGGAGGCCGCGCGCGATCGAGATCGCGCCGTAGCCGAGGAACGTCCCGATTTCCAGGGCGCGCCGGGCGCCGATCGCCTGTACCAGCACGGTGATGAAGGCCGCCTGGTCGCCGCCGATCTGCATCTCCTGGAGCTCCCCCATCTCCCGGGCGGCCTCCTCGACCTCCGCGGTGACGCCGTCCCGGAAGGAGCTGTGGTCCACCAGGTAGGTGTGGAGCTCGGGGTTGAGCGAGATGAACCGCTCGACCGTCAACCGGCGCGCCTCTCACGCCGGGCGAAGGCGGCAGCGAGGCCGCAGGCCGCGCCGACCAGGGCGCCGGCCAGGCCGGCGAAGACGTTGGCGTAGTCGTCGGCAATCGGCAGCAGGATCAGGACGGCGGCCGCGACCGCGGCGCCGATCACCTCCACGTCCTCGTCTGGGTGCGCG
>DASXSZ010000153.1:0-8482 GCA_036505735.1 Solirubrobacterales bacterium | reverse complement strand
TGGGGGATCCAGTTGCCCTGGTAGCGAACCGCCGGTCGCTCGAGGTCGTCAGCGAGCAGGACCGTGGTGTCCTTGACGTGGAAGCGCGGGTCGAAGGAGCCGACGCCGATGCGCTGCTCGTCGCGCGCCGGGAAGCTCCAGCCGTAGCCGGCGGGCACGTAGCGGCGGTCGATCCACACCTCGAGGTCCTCGCCGCTTCCGTGCGGATGAACCTCCAGGCCCCGCGAGAGCGGCGCGTCCGGCGGCTGATAGCCGCCGTCAGAGGCGAGGATCCGCCGCCATCCGAGCGCGTCGACGATCAGCGGCGCGGAGATGTCGCCGCGGTCTGTGTGGACGGTCTCGCCCGATCGCCCGTCGACCTTGGCGGTCTCGAACTCCGCGTCGGACTGGGCCCAGAGCAGCTCGCAGAGCTCGCGGTAGTCGAACGTGGAGAAGGTCCAGGGCAGCTCGTACCGGGACGTGCCGCGCGGCGTGTGGACGACCAGCTCGCCGAACTCCTGCCTCGCCGACGCCTCCAGCCCCATCGCCCGAAGCCACTCGGTCGGGATCCCGCACGCGGAGGTCTGTCGCTCGCCGATCTCGTAACGGTCCAGCACGAGCACGCGCGCGCCCGAACCGGCGAGCTGGCGCGCCACGGTGAGGCCGGCAAAGCTGGCGCCACAGACGATCAGGTCGTAATCCCCGCTCAGCGGCGTGCGCTCGTCGCCGCGCTTGGTCTGGCGCTTGGGCATCGGCTAGCAAAGGTAGACGAACGCCTGGTGCAGCTGGTTCAGCGACACCATGTGACGGGCAGACGTCTGCCACACTGTGCGGCCGTGCCCGAGACGGAGACAAGCACCCAAACCGAGGAGCAGACTGAGCAGCCGCCGGCGGAATCGCCTACCACGGGTAACGGTGCCGCGACATCCGACAACCTTTTGATCGAGGTCGACGGCAAGCTAGTCCCCAACTACGACGCCACTATCCATCCCTTCAGCGAGGGGGACGTGGTGAGCGGCAAGGTCGTGCGAATCGACCAGGACGAGGTCCTGGTGGACATCGGATACAAGTCGGAGGGGGTCATCCCCTCCAACGAGCTCTCGATCCGCAAGACGGTGAAGCCGTCCGAGGAGGTGGAGCTGGGCGAGGAGGTAGACGCGCTGGTCCTCACCAAGGAGGACCAGGAGGGCCGCCTGATCCTCTCCAAGAAGCGGGCCCGCTTCGAGAAGGCCTGGCGCCGGATCGAGAGGGCGGCAGACTCGGGCGAGCCCGTCGAGGGCACGGTGATCGAGGTCGTCAAGGGCGGCCTCATCCTCGATCTGGGCGTGCGCGGCTTCCTGCCGGCCTCGCTGGTCGACATCCGTCGTGTGCAGAATCTCGATGAGTTCATGGGCCAGAAGCTCGAGTGCAAGGTGATCGAGCTCAACCGCTCACGCAACAACGTCGTCCTCTCACGCCGTGCGGTCCTCGAGGAGGAGCGCAAGGAGGTCCGCGAGCAGATCCTCGGCCGGCTCCAGCCCGGCCAGGTCGTCGAGGGCAAGATCTCCAACATCGTCGACTTCGGCGCCTTCGTGGACCTGGAGGGCATCGACGGCCTGATCCACATCTCGGAGCTCTCCTGGAGCCACGTGAACCACCCCTCCGAGGTCGTCTCGATCGGCGACACCGTGCGGGTGAAGGTGCTCGACATCGACCGCGACCGCCAGCGCATCTCGCTGGGCCTGAAGCAGACCCAGGAGGACCCCTGGCAGCGCGTGCTCAACGAGTACAAGGAGGGTGACGTGGTCGAGGGCAAGGTGACCAAGATCGTCGCCTTCGGCGCCTTCGTCCAGATCCTGCCGGGCGTGGAGGGCCTGGTCCACATCTCCGAGCTCGCGCAGCACCACGTCGAGAGCCCCGCCGAGGTCGTCCGGCCCGGCGACGAGCTCAAGGTGAAGATCCTCGAGGTGGACGACTCGCGCCGGCGCCTCTCCCTGAGCGTGAAGCGGGTCGAGGGCCAGGAGCTGCCCACCCGCGAGCCCAGCGAGGACGTCGTCATCGAGGAAGCCGAGCCGCCGGAGGGCCTGGAGCCGGCGCCCGCCGCAGACGCGCCCGAGGCAGCCGTCGCCGAGGTCGTGCCCGAGGCTCCCCCTGAGGATCCGGTCGAGGACCCTCCCGTAGAGGACCCTCCCGCGGAGGAACCGCCTCCCACCGAGGATTGACCCGCTTCGTAGGTCTCACCGGCGGGATCGGTGCGGGGAAGTCGGAGGCGCTCGCGGCATTCGAGCGTCTCGGCGCCGCGACGCTGTCGACGGATCGCGTCGCACATGACCTGCTCGACGATCCGAAGGTGAGGCAGGAGCTCGTGGCGCGCTGGGGGGAGGAGATCGCCCCCGGAGGGAGCGTGGACCGCAACAGGGTGGGGGAGATCGTCTTCGCGGACCGCGACGAGCTCGCATGGCTCGAGACCGTTACGCACCCCCGGGTCGGAGCGCACGTCGCCGAATGGCGCCAGAGCCTGGGGCCGGACGTCGAGATCGCGGTTGTCGAGGTCCCGCTCCTCTTCGAGGCCGCGATGGAGGAGGCCTTCGATGAAACGGTCGCCGTGGTCGCCGGCGACGACCTCCGGGACGCCCGGCTGCGCGAGCGTGGGCAGGCCGGGCTGGATGGCCGGGAGGGACGCCAGCTCGATCAGGCGGAGAAGGAGCGCCGTGCCGACCACGTAATCCGTAACGATGCCTCGCTTGAGGAGTTGGAATCGGAGGTGAAGGCGCTGATAGATCTACTGAGCTCCGAGGAGAGCCGGTGAGCCTCGGCACCTCGGTGCGCGGGGGGCGTGGCCGAACGAGCCGGAGCGGGAGCCGCTCAAAGCAGCGCCGGACGACCCGAGCGAAGCCGCGGCGCCGCACCCAGCGCCGGCGCCGCGCGCTGGTGATCGGCGGCACGATCCTCGTGGGGGCCCTCGGAGGGTTCCTGCTGGTCAACAGCGACCGCTTCCAGCGCACGCTCGAGGAGTTCACCCTGCCCCTCCGCCACGAGGACATCATCCGCCAGCAGGCGGCCGAGAAGGGGGTTCCGGCGGATCTGATCGCCGCCGTGATCTACTCCGAGTCCCGGTTCCGCGACCAGACCTCCCACGCGGGAGCGAGGGGCCTGATGCAGATCACGCCGAGCACCGCCAAGGTGATCGAGCGCTTGAGCGGGGGGCAAACCTTCAAGTTCGACGATCTCTCGGATCCCGACATCAACATCCGCTACGGCACCTTCTACCTCCGCTATCTGATCCGGAAGTTCGGGGACAACGAGATCGCGGCGCTGGCGGCCTACAACGCCGGCGAGACGAACGTCGCGGCCTGGGGCGGCTCCAGCCTGCGCCTCGACGAGATTCCGTTCCCTGAGACCCGCGACTACGTGGAGAATGTGCTCGACAAGCGCGAGGAGTACGCGCGCCATTACCGTCACGAGCTCGGACTCGACTGAGAACGGCCGAGACGAGAGCACGATGAAGCCGAGTCGCCGAAATCCCAGCCTGCTGGCGTTCCTCGCGTGCGCATGCGCATGCGCTCTGGCCGTAGCCGCGCCGTCGGCCGCCGCGGCCCCGCGCGCCCATCCCTCGATCGTCGGTGGCGGCCGCGCCGATCCCGCGCAGTGGCCCTACGCGGTCGCGATCTTCCGCAAGGGACACCTGCACTGCGGCGGCTCCGTGATCAGCCCGACCCGGATCCTCACCGCAGGCCATTGCGTCGACGGCTTCAACGCCGCCAACTTCCAGGTGATCATCGGGCGACCGGACTTGCGCAATCCCGCGCTCGGCCAAGTGATCGGAGTGAGCTCGGGTCAGGTCCACCCCGATTTCGAGCAGACCGGCCTGCACGACGTGGCGGTGCTCACCCTCGCCCAGCCGACCACCGCCACCCCGATCGCCCTGGCGACGCCGGAGCTCAGCGCCGCCACGACCTTCCCGGGCGCCCGGCTCCGGGTAGCCGGATACGGAGCGGTCAACCCCTTCGGCGTACACCTCTCGCCGTTCCTGAGGTCGACGATCGAGCAGGTGCGGACCGACCAGCGCTGCTTGAAGGCGTACACCCGCGACCTGTTCGCGCCCGAGAGCATGATCTGCGCGCTCGGCGCTCGCCGCAAGCACCGTGGCCGCTTCAAGATCCACACCTCCGCCTGTTCGGGCGACAGCGGCGGGCCGCTGGTCGCCGATACGGCGACTGGGCCGGTCGAGGTCGGCACCGTCTCCTACGGCGGCGCGCTCTGCGGCCTGCCGGGTGCACCGACGGTCTATTCCAGCGTGTCGACGAGCCTGGACTTCATCAACGCCCCGTAGCGCCGGATACCGCGGCTTCACCATCTAACGGGTCGCAGCTTGCGCAGCGCCCTCGCATCTACTTCTTCTTGTGCTTCTTCCTGCCGGTGACCACGATTCGCTCCTGCATCTGTGTCGGGTGCAGGGCGCAGAAAAAGCGGTAGGTCCCCGGACGGGTGAACTTCTGCGTGTAGGTGCGGCCGCCGTCGAGGTTGTCCGAGCCGATCCCGAGTGGTCCGTTGGCCAGCGTCAGGTTGTGCAGCTCGCTGCCGGAGAACTGCCAGGTGAGGTAGGAGCCACGTCGAATCCTCAGGTTGGGATCGCCGAAGAAGCGATCGCCCACGGGTATGACCGTGCTCGTGCGTGAGGGGGCGTTCCGGAGCCGCCCCGGCGGCGCGTTGATCGTCGTGGCCTGGCCGTTCGCGTCGAGCCCGGTCAGCGGGATCTTGAAGGGGATGGGCCCGGAGCGGCCGGGCTGATCGGTCTTCAGGACCTCCCAGCTCGGGATCGGGCCGCAGTCCTGCGTCACCGACGCGTCCGGAGCCAGGTAGACGACCATGATCCCCATCACCCGCACGTGGGGCTGCGAGTCGTCGTAGATCGAGTTCAGCCTGATCCTCTCGCCGGCATGGATCGGCAGGCCGGTGGTGCTGCGGAAGGCGCTCATGTTGATCGGCCCGGGCTCGTGCAGGACCGGCCGCACGTTGTAGAAGGGGTGATCCGGCAGGCCCCAGGTCGGGTCTGAGCGGGCGACCGCACGGTTACCGCAGCCGGGCTCGGTCAGGGTCAGGCCGATGGCCCCGCCGTGTACATGCCCGGCGCCCGCAATCAGCCGGCCGCTCTCCGGGAAGACGTAGTCGCGCGTCTCGTCGATCGTCGGCCGCGGCTTCGCCTTCTTCTTGTGCTTCTTCTTGCCCTTCTTCGCCTTGTTGGCCTTGACGCTCGGGACGTTGTAGATCGGGTCGGCGCGGCAGTCGCGGACGTCGAGCCAGTAGGGCTTGACCGCCTGAATACCCGGATTCGTGTCCACGGTCACCTGGTAATGGATCAGGGCATGGTCCGCGCTCGAGCGATGGTTCATGACCATGGCCACCAGCGCCCAGGTGTCGCCGGCGTTGACGTGGTAGCCGTAGCCGGGAGGCAATGACATCTTCGCTCGCTCCTCGCCGGCGGCGTAGAAGCGCTGCGGGGCGAAAGTGCCGAAGCCCTTGCGGCCGTCGAAGCCGGTGTAGCCCTGGCCGCCGCAGGTGCTGTCCTGCCGATTCAGGTTGAGGAAGACGATGTGGTGCAGCATCAGGCGGGAGATCGGCACCTGCTGGCCCGTGACGTCATCGACGACGTCGGTCTCCATGTGGGTGATGTAGCCGCTGACGCCGGGGGTCGGCACGTTGGCCGGGTACCACTGGCGGACCTCATAGCCGCCGATCGTCCCAGTCGGGACGTCGCAGGTGTAGGTCGTCTGCGTGCCCACGGTCGGCCCGGCGCTGCAGGTGGGGGAGACCGCGGACGCGCCGGACGGTGCGAGCAGCGCGACGGCGACGACCACCACGCCGAGAAGTCCTGCGAAGGCAGCCGGAATCGCGCGAGCCGGCCTCTTTGTTCGGGTCCGCGCTTCCCTGCGCGAGCTTCCCACTCTTCCTCCTTGCGACCCCGGGTTCTGACTCGGAGTCAACGTCCCGCCGGACATTATCAGCGAGGTGTTCGGCGACCGCGACTACGACGAGGTCTCGGTCGACGAGGTCGCCCAGGGGCCGGGGTCTCGCATGGCGTGAGCTTTGGTACTTCGGCCGTCGAGCAGCGCCTCGGCCCGATCCAGGCCCGTCGGTATCGTCATCTCGATGGCGGAGTTCAAGCTCAATCCGGCGTACACGGCGACCGCCGACCAGCCGAAGGCGATCGAGGGCCTGGCGGAGGGCCTCGACTCGAGGGAGCGCTTCCAGACGCTTCTCGGGGCGACCGGCACCGGCAAGACCTTCACCATGGCCGGCGTGATCGAGCGCGTCCAGCGCCCGACGCTCGTGATCGCCCACAACAAGACCCTCGCGGCGCAGCTCTGCAACGAGTTCCGGGAGTTCTTCCCCGAGAACGCCGTCGAGTACTTCGTCAGCTACTACGACTACTACCAGCCCGAGGCCTACGTGCCCGCGCAGGATCTCTACATCGAGAAGGACTCCTCGATCAACGACGAGATCGACCGCCTCCGCCACGCCGCCACCGCCTCCCTCTTCGCCCGCCGCGACGTGATCATCGTCGCCTCGGTCTCCTGCATCTACGGGATCGGCTCGCCGCAGCTCTACCGGGAGCAGATGCAGCTCTTCAAGGTGGGGGACTGGATCGACCGCCAGGAGGTCTTCCGCAAGCTCGTCGGGATGCAGTACCGGCGCAACGACTCGTCGCTCGGCCGCGGAACGTTCCGCGCGCGAGGCGAGGTGCTCGAGATCTATCCCGCCTATGCCGAGTCCGCCTACCGGATCCAGCTGTTCGGGGACGAGATCGAGGCGATCCAGCACTTCGACCCGCTCACCGGCGAGATCCTCGACGTGATCGACCACGTCTCGGTCTGGCCCGCGACCCACTACGTCGTCAAGGAGGAGACGATGGAGCGGGCGGTCGACGAGATCGAGCGCGAGCTGCGCAACCGGGTCGCCTACTTCGAGGAGCACGGCAAGCAGCTCGAGGCCCACCGGCTGCAGCAGCGCACGCGCTACGACATGGAGATGCTCCGGGAGCTCGGCTTCTGCCCGGGGATCGAGAACTACTCCAGGATCCTCGACGGCCGGCCGGGGGGCAGCCCTCCGTACACCCTGATCGACTACTTCCCCGAAGACTTCGTGGTCTTCGTCGACGAGTCGCACCAGACGATCCCGCAGCTCGGCGGGATGTACGAGGGCGACTACTCGCGCAAGTCGACGCTGGTCGACTTCGGCTTCCGCCTACCAAGCGCCGTCGACAACCGCCCGCTCAAATTCGACGAGTTCCTCGACCGGGTCGGACAGATGGTCCTCGTCTCGGCGACGCCCGGCCCGTGGGAGCGCGCCGAGTCCTCGCGGATCGTCGAGCAGATCGTCCGTCCGACCGGGATCGTCGACCCCGAGGTCGAGGTGCGCGAGACCAAGAACCAGATCGACGACCTGATGAACGAGGTCCGGGCCAGGGCCGAGAAGGACGAGCGCGTGCTGGTCACGACGCTCACCAAGAAGATGGCCGAGGACCTGACCGAGTACCTGCTCGAGCACGGCTTCCGGGTGCGCTACCTGCACTCGGAGATCGACACCCTCGAGCGGATCCAGATCATCCGGGAGCTGCGGCTCGGCGAGTACGACGTGCTGGTCGGGGTCAACCTGCTGCGTGAGGGCCTCGACCTTCCCGAGGTCTCGCTGGTGGCGATCCTCGACGCGGACAAGGAGGGCTTTCTCCGCGGCGAGACCAGCCTGATCCAGACGATCGGGCGAGCGGCCCGGAACGTCGACGGCCGCGTGCTGATGTACGCGGACAAGGAGACCGACGCGATGCGCAAGGCGATCTCCGAGACCGACCGCCGCCGCGCCATCCAGCTCACCTACAACGAAGAGCACGGCATCACCGCGGCAACCGTGACCAAGGGGATCTCGGACATGGCTGAGTTCCTGGCGATGGAGTCGCAGGCGCCGCGCCGCCGCCGGCGCCGCCGCGAGGAGACCGCGACGAAGACCCCGGAGGAGCTCGAGAAGCTGGTGATCGAGCTCGAGGAGGAGATGCTCGCGGCGGCAGACGACCTCCGCTTCGAGGAGGCGGCGCGGATCCGTGACGAGCTCAAGGAGCTGCGGGCGGACCTCGACGCGATCCGCGCCTAGGCGCAAACCCTCTTAATACGCGAGCGTCCCGATGTGCGTAGGGCGGTCGCAGGGGAGGTGGTCGCCAGCCCACCCGTTTCGTCCACTGAGTCGCTGGCTCACTCAGCCCGGAAGGGGCTCGCAATGGAGAAGAGGAACGTCGCGGCGCGCGCCGGTCACTGGAGCGCGACGCACCGCAAGACGGCCATCTTCGGATGGCTCGGATTCGTGGTCCTCGCGTTCATGGTCGGCAACGTGGTCACCCAGAAGACGATCCACGGCGCGGACCAGTTCTCGGGAGAGTCGGGCCGCGCGGAGCACGCATTGCACGACGCCGGACTGAGACCGAACGACGAGAACGTCTTGGTGCAGAGCCAGTCCCTGACGATCGACGATCCCC